>CAYVLM010000281.1:0-3222 GCA_964452225.1 uncultured Steroidobacteraceae bacterium
GGATGGCCACGGCGTCGCCGGCGTCGAGCGCCCGGACATCGTCGCCGAGCCGCACGTTCCACAGCGGCAGGAACATCCCCACCTGCGCGTGGGCGAAGATGTACGAGTTCGTCCCGCGGCCGGGCTCCGAGCCGCCGCACAGCACCCAGGCCACGCCGCGCAGCTCGGGCGGGAAGTCGCACTGCGCCGAGGTGGTCGCGCGGCGCACGGCCACGTTGAGGCCGATCGCCCGGATCTGCAGCTGCACCGCGACCCACTTCGGGTCCGGGGTGGGCGTCGGCGAGGGCGAGGGCGATGGCGTCGGCACCTCTGGGCTGCCGGTGGCGCTCGCGGCAGGCGTCTCCCGCGGCGTGGCGCTCGGGGTCGGCTCGGGAATCGGCGGCAGGCTTCCCCCCGCGACGCCCTGATCAAGGTTGAGCTGGCCCACGATAATCAGGGCGGCCCCCACGATCGCCAGCAGGAGCGGCACGAGCACACCGGGGGTCAGGAGGCGACGCACGGACGGGAGTCTAGCAACGGATGCGCACCGGCGACCCTGAGGAGGCACTGCAGCTGGTCGCCGACGCGCTCGCCAGCCGCCCTGCCGGGCTGCTGACCGACCTGGATGGCACCCTGGCACCGATGGCGGTCGAGGCGTCCGCGGTGCGTCCCGTCCCCGGGGTGGCCGACGCGCTCGCCACCCTGGCACGGCACCTTGCGGTTGTGGGCGTGGTCACCGGTCGGGCGGCCGCGGACGCGCGCAGGGTGCTGGGACCGGTCGGCGACGCCATCCTCGTCATCGGGAACCATGGCCTGGAGTGGCTGGAGCCGGGCGCAGCCGACGCGGTCGACTCCCCGGAGCTGCGTCGCGTGCGACGGACGGTGCAGGAGGCCCTGGCGCGGCTCGGCGAGCCGGGCGGGGGGATCGTGGTCGAGGACAAGGGGATCTCGGCGACGGTCCACTACCGCCGTGCGGCGGACCCCGCGGAGGCCGAGCGGCGGGCGCTGGCAGCCCTCGAGCCGGTCGCCGGCGCGACCCTCGAGCTGCGGCGCGGCAGGATGGCGATCGAGCTGCGCCCCGTCGGGCTCGGAGACAAGGGCAGTGCGGTGACCCGGGCCGCCACCCGCTACCGTCTGCGCGGCCTCCTGGTGGCGGGCGACGATCTCACCGACCTCGACATGTTCCGGGCCGCGCGCTCGCTGCGCGAGCGGGGCGCGCTGCGCAGCGTGGTGATCGGGGTGGGCGGGGGCCACGAGGTTCCGGCCAGGGTCGCCGAGGCCGCCGACATCGTGCTCCCCTCGCCGGCCGCGGTAGCCGACCTGCTCGCGGGGCTGGCGAGGATCGTCAGCGCCGGGGCCTGACGGGCCGGCGCGCGACGACCCGGCCCAGGTCGTCGAGCTGACGCTGCAGCCACCAGCGCACGTCCTCGCGCTCGACGCCGGAGCGCAGGCGTTCCAGCCGCGCCCGACGCTCCTCGCGCGGCATGGCCAGGCCGCGCGCCATCGCCTCGGCGGTTCCGACCAGGTCGGCGGGGGCCACGGACAGGACGCCATCGGCCATCTGGTCGTACGCGCCGGCGGTCTCCGAGAGGACGATCGCCGCGTCGCGCTCGCTGACCACCACCGCCTCCTTGGCGACCAGGTTCATCCCGTCGATGAGCGGATTGACGAGCACCAGGTCCGCGATCGCCAGGCCGGCGAGGGCCTGCGGATAGTTGTTCTCATAGAAGATGCGCACCACCTGGCGGCCGGCGCGGCCGAACCGGGCGTTGAGCCGGTCGGCGACATCGCGGACCTTGCGCCCGTAGTCGCGGTACTCCCCGATGCTGGTCCGCGAGGGAACCAGGAAGGCAAGGAAGGTCACCCGGTCGCGGAGTGATGGCTGCCGGTCGAGGAGCGCCTCGAAGGCGATGAAGCCGCGCAGGATGTTCTTGGATGGCTCGAGACGGTCGACGCGCACGATCACCTTCTCGGACGAGCTGGCGAGCAGCTCCTCGGCGCGCCTCCGGGCAGCCAGCGAGCTCGCCACCCGCCGGGTCGCGGCAACGTCGATGCTGATCGGGTAGGCCCGCACCGCGGTGCGGTGCCCGCCGCGGGTGACCACGCGTCGGCGGTAGTCGACGGTGGCGTCCGGCAGGAAGCTCTCCACGCTGCGCATGAAGTTGTGCCCGTAGCGAGCGGTCTGGAAGCCGACCACGTCGTTGGCCAGGAGGCCGCGGCAGACCGCCTCGCGGATCTCGGGCGGCATCACCTGCCAGAGCGAGGACGGCGGCCAGGGGATGTGGGTGAAATGGCTCAGGACGGCCTCCGGCCGCGCGGCCCGGATCGGCTCGGCCGCCAGGTAGAGGTGGTAGTCGTGCAGCATGATCCGCGGCGCCCGGTCGCGTCGCGGAACCTGGGCAAGGACCTCGGCGGCGAAGGCTGCGTTGAGCTTCACGTAGCCCTCGCGCCACGCGCGCCGGGTGCCCTGCCCGACCATCGGTCGCTCGGGCAGGTTCCACATCTCGTGCTGCAGGAACCAGAGGAGCGGGTTGGCGATGACGTTGTAGGCGGCCTCGAAGGTCGAGCGTGGCACGGTCGCGAAGCGCAGCCGCAGGTCCGCCTGCGGCGTCGAGCGGTCAAGCAGATCGTGGTCGCCGGCTGCCCGCCGGTCCGCGTCGCTCATGGCCGCGGCGACCCAGGTGAGCGGCACCTGGCCGGAGACCTGCGACAGGGCGGTGACCACTCCGCCCGAGCCCCGGCGGGGCCGCAGCGTCCCGTCCGCAGACGCGCTGAAGCTGACCGGGCCCCGGTTCGAGGCAAGGATCAGGCGCCGGCCCTCGAGGAGCCGGTTCGCGGCAGCCGCCAGCGGTGAGCTCGGGACTGGGGATCCGGCTCCGGCGTCCGCTGCGACGCCGTGCGGCCTGGCCGCCATGCGCTAGACGATAGTCCCCAGTGTCTTCTGCAGCAGGTCCAGGATGGCGCCGGGGAAGAGCCCAAGGAGGATCACGCCCGCCACGGCCAGGGCGAGGCCGAGGCTCCCGGCCGGGGCCTTGTCGATCGGGGCCGGATCCGCCTCTGGGTCGCGCATGTACATGTAGACGATCACGCGCAGGTAGTAGAAGGCGGCGAGCCCCGCGTTGAGCGCGATCGCGACCGCGAGCCAGGCGAGGCCGGCGTCGACGGTGGCCACCAGCACGTAGAGCTTGGCGAAGAAGCCCACGGTGGGCGGGATGCCGGTGAGCGAGAGGAGCAGGATCGCCA
>CAYVLM010000282.1:0-3211 GCA_964452225.1 uncultured Steroidobacteraceae bacterium
GACGGAATGGCGTTCCCTGCAAGACCGGCTGCACGGATGGCATCGATCAGGCGGCGGCGCCGCGCGTACGGTCGCCATGCTCCAGGGGACGCATCCGAACGTACACGATAAGGGTTCAGATAAGGGGGCTCGACCCTCTTCGATCGGGTGAAAACCACAGGATCTCGTGGTCAAACGAGGACCCAACCACCACATGTCGTGGTGAGCTGGCACCGCATACCGGATTCCTGACGAACCGTCTCATGTGTCTCAGCCGCGTTCACCCAGTACCAGGAAGAGACGCATGAGACACATGAGACAGGATCGATAAGGGCTCCAATAAGGGCTCTCCGGACAGGCTCGGAGCCGATACTTATCCCTTCCCCCGTCCTGCGAACAGGACCAATATCGGGACTCTGAGGTCGGAGGTTCAAGAGAAGTCGAACCGCCACCACAGACCCGATGTCCCAGCTCACCTTCGAGACCTCGGGATTGGCGCGATCTTGCAGGGTCGCGCTGGGAATGGCAACGATCTCGCGCCGTTCACGCGCGGGTCGTGCGGGAATGCGCGTATCGGCGCGATCCGTTGCCAGAAAGGCTCACATCCTCAACACGACCGCACGGAATCGAGGCCCTCGGCACTAGCCTGCCGCCGCGCACCTCATGGGCGCCTGGGGACTTGGCTGACGACCCGCCTCGAGCCCGCGCCCTCCGTGCTCAGCAGGCACTCCGCCGGGCACGTTATGCGGGCCGCTCGAGGAATTGTTACCACGTTCCGGTGTGGCCACGCCGTCAGTCGCGGACTGTCGTTGTGGCTCGTGGCGGTGTCGAGGGGGCTTCACGCCGAGCCATCGACCTGCCGATCGAGCGCCCCCGAGCGCCAGCCGCGAGCGGCCAAGGAGCGCAGACTTGGAGGCGACACATAAAGGACAAGCAGCGCCGACCGGGGCACGGCAATAGAGGAAGCGAGGCAGCCGGGTGCAAATCGGGCTCATCGGTCTCGGGCGCATGGGCGCCCACATGTCGCGGCGATGGATCAAGTCCGGCCACCGGGTGGTGGGCTATGCCAGGACCCAGAGCACGGTCGACGGCCTGCTGAAAGACGGGGCGATCTCGGTGGGATCGACCTCGCTCGAGGACCTGGTCGGCAAGCTGTCAGCGCCGCGGGTCCTCTGGCTGATGGTCCCTGCCGCGGCGGTCGATGGGACCCTGGACCAGCTCCGGCCCCACCTCGCCCGGGGCGACATCGTGGTCGACGGCGGCAACTCGTACTACGTTGACGACATCCGTCGCTCCAAGGCTCTCGCCACCGAGGGGATTGACTACCTCGACTGCGGCACCAGCGGGGGCGTGTGGGGCCTGGATCGCGGCTACTGCCTGATGATCGGCGGCCCCAAGCACGCCGTAGCCAGGCTCGATCCGCTGTTTCGCGCCTTGGCTCCCGGGGTCAAGGCGGCGCCGCGCACCCTCGGCAGGAAAGGCCGCCCGAGCAAGGCCGAGGAGGGGTATCTCCACTGCGGTCCATCGGGCGCCGGCCACTTCGTGAAGATGGTCCACAACGGCATCGAGTACGGGGTCATGGCCGCCTACGCGGAGGGGTTGAACATCCTCCACCATGCGGACACGGGCCTCAAGCAGCGGGAGATCGACGCCGAGACTACGCCCCTGCGCGACCCGGAGCTGTACCAATACGAGCTGGATCTGCCGGCGATCACCGAGGTCTGGCGACGGGGCAGCGTCATCGCCAGCTGGCTGCTCGACCTGACGGCCCAGGCATATCTGCATTCCCCGAAGCTGGACGCCTTCGGCGGCCGGGTCAGCGACTCGGGGGAGGGGCGCTGGACCAGCGTTGCGGCCATCGATGTGGGGGCCCCCGCGCCTGTCCTGACCACTGCCCTGTACGAGAGGTTTTCCTCGCGCGGCGAGGCCGACTTCGCCGACAAGGTCCTCTCGGCGATGCGCTTCGGGTTCGGCGGCCACCTCGAGAAGGAACGCTGAGCCGATCCGCCGTGCCAACGACCACCCACGCCCGGAGCGACAGGCAGCTGGCTCGCTCGGACGCGTTAGTCTTCTTCGGCGCCGCCGGTGACTTCGCCTTCAAACAGGTCTTCCCCGCGCTCGCGGGCATGATCAACGACAGCGACTGGGGCCTGCCCATCATGGGTATCGCGCGGCACAGTGACGTGTGGCGCTTTCGGGATCTCGCCGCGCAGGGCCTGGAGGCGCGTGGGATCACCCGCGCAGCGGTCCGCCATGCTGCACTGGGTTTGCACGGGGAGGGCGCCGTCACGTATGAAAACAGCTAGCGCACGCATCCTGACGGTCAATGGCGGCTCGTCGAGCATCAAGGTCGCGCTCTTCGAGGCCGGTCCCTCGCTGCGACGGATCCTGGAGGGCGGGATCGAGCGGATCGGTACGCCCGAGGCCACATTCCACGTGCAGGGCGTGGACGAGGCGGACACCATTGCGCAGTCAGTGACGGCGCCGGATCACACGGTGGCGGCGGACGCGCTGATGGATTGGATCGAGGCGCGCAGCGAGCGTGATCCATTGACCGCGGTGGGCCATCGCGTGGTCGACGGCGGGCCGAAGTATTTTGAGGCGCAACGGCTCACGCCGGCCATGGTCGCGGAGCTGCATCGGCTCAGTCCGTTCGACCCCGACCATCTGCCGGAGGAGATCCTGCTGATCGAGGCGTTTTGTCGCCGCTTTCCGGACCTGCCCCAAGTGGCCTGTTTCGACACGGCGTTTCACCACGACATGCCACGCGTGGCGCAGCTATTGCCTATTCCGCGCCGATACGAGGCCCAGGGGGTGCGGCGGTACGGCTTTCACGGGCTGTCGTACGCGTTCCTCATGGAAGAGCTGACCCGCCTGGCCGCAACGAAAGCGGGCAACAGTCGGGTCATCCTCTCCCACCTCGGCAATGGCGCGAGCCTGGCGGCGGTGCGTGACGGCAAGTCCATGGACACCAGCATGGGCTTCACTCCGGCCGCCGGGGTGCCCATGGGCACCCGCTCAGGCGATCTGGATCCCGGACTGGGTTGGTACCTGGCACGCGCCGACGGCATCGACGCCAAGCGCTTCAATGAGGTGGTCAATCGCCAGTCCGGGCTGCTCGGCGTGTCGGAGACCAGTTCCGACATGCGTGACCTGCTCGACCGTGAGACGCACGATGTGCGGGCGGCTGAAGCGGTCGCGCTGTTTTGCTACCAGGTCAAGAAATGGATCG
>CAYVLM010000283.1:0-3207 GCA_964452225.1 uncultured Steroidobacteraceae bacterium
GAGCGGCAGCCGCACCGGATCCATGCCGAGGACCCTGGCCTTCCCGCCCGACGGCTCGGTGAGGCCGAGCAGCATGAGAATCGTGGTCGTCTTCCCCGCGCCGTTGGGTCCGAGCAGCCCGAAGATCTCGCCTGGACGCACCGTGAGGCTGAGACGGTCAACGGCAACAAAGGTCCCGTACCGCTTCGTCAGCCCCCTGGCTTCGATGAGCGGCGGGCCAGCGCGAGAGCCGGTGGCGGTGGGCAGAACGCTCGTCGTCACGGCCGCGCCTCAGCGGCGCCCGAAGCGGCGGAAGACCCCGTAGAGGCCGCCGATGGCGCCGGCGATCAGGACCACGCCAACGACGCCCCACAGGGGCGAGGTGTCGACGGTGACGCGCACGTCCATGGTCTGGTTGGCATCGGTGGTCGATCCGTGGATGGTGATGTCGTAGTCGCCGGCGATGGCGTCACCCGAGGGCTGGATCTTGGCGGTGACGTTGGCGCTCTGGTTGGGGGCGACCGAGGCAACCGTGGCCGGGTCGAAGGTGACGTGCCATCCGGACGGTGCATCGGCCGAGAGGCTCACGTTCTTGAGGTCCGTGGTGCCGTTGTTCTGCACGAGGACGATGAAGTCCTTGGTGTCGCCGGCCGTCGCCTGGGTGCTGAGGACCTGGTTGGGGGTCGTGAGGCTCATGTTGACGCTGCCTGTGATGTCGACGCTGAGCTGCGTCTGGGCGCTCTGTCCGCCCGGGCCGGCGACGCTGAGGGTGATCGGATAGTTGCCGGCCTGCACGCTGCTCGGCGGCGTGGCGGTCACGTCGATGCTGCCGGTGGATCCGGCCGTCACGGTGAGGCTGGCGGCCTGCGTCTGGCCCGAGGGCTGGGCGGTGACGGTCCAGCCGGCCGGGCCGGTCGCCTGGAAGGTGAAGACGAGCTGGTTCGGCGTGTTGTTGTGGAGGGTCACGGTGAACGGGAAGGTGGCGGTGGACGAGCCCTTCAGGTTCGGGAAGTCGGTTGTCAGCTCCACCGTCCCGCCGGCCTGCTTGGCGATCACGATCTGGAGCGGGAGCGAGGCGGTCTCACCGCCCGCGCTGGCCCTGACGGTGATGGTGGTCGTCCCGTCGGGGGCGTCGGACGGGATGCTCACATCGAGGGCCAGCGACGGCGGGCTGGCCGCCGGGTCGACCCAGACCGAGCGGACCTCGAGGCCGGCTCCGTGCAGGATGGCCGCCCAGCCGCTCGGCACCCCCTCAATTGCCAGCGCGACCCGCTCGGCGACCGGCGTCTTCACGGTCAGGTTGAACGAGGCGGTCGATCCGGGCTGCACCGCGATGGCCGGGTAGGGGGTCGTGATCTGGAGCGAGGCGGCGCTCACCGGAGCGGCAGCTACGGGCAGCAGCGCCAGGGCCAGCGCGGCGGCCGGCGGCGCCAGCAGGCGCACCGTGCGTCGGATTGCTCCAAGGGGAAACATCGGCACCTCCGAACCATCAACCATGCAGGATCTCCGCGGGTGTGATCGGCTCGGACGAGGCGCACGCCCACGGGACGCGCGCGCCCGAGCACTCGAACGCTGCGACGGTACAGCGTGATGGTTGCCGATCGGCAATCGGATCATGAAGAGCCCTTAACCTCCCGGCGGCGTGGATGACAAGGCAGGCCGTTGGTCCCTGGTATGGCGGACCTATGGACCTAGCCACAGGGTCGCCTTCGCTCGCACCGTAGGGGTGCCCTGCGACCCTGGCTGGCAGCAATCGAAGGGCTGGAGCAGGAGGCACGGAACGTGCGACCAAACGGCCACAGCGAGTCCGTCGAGATGTACCTCAAGACGCTCGCCGTGCTGGGGGGCGGCGACCGGTCGATCGCCGCTGCGGTCGTGGCCGAGCGGCTCGGGGTGACGCAGGTCGCCGCCAACGAGATGCTGCGCCGGCTGATGGCCGAGGGCCTCGTCGGGCACGAGGTGCGCCGCGGTTTCCGCCTCACGGAGAGGGGTCGCGAGGCCGCATGGGACGTCATCCGGCGTGAACGGGTCTGGGAGCGTTTCCTGGTCGACAGACTCGGGCTCGATCCGGCGAACGCGCGTGGCTGGGCCTGCATGCTCGAGCATGCGACGGCCCCCGAAGTGCTCGAAGGGCTCGATGCATTCCTCGAGTTCCCTGCAACCAGCCCCCAAGGCCAGCCTATTCCCCGTTCGCCGAGCGACCGCGTGCGCTGGGCCGGCCGGCCGCTGTCGGAGGTCGACCTGGGCGAGGAGGTCCGGCTGGTGGCCTTCGATGACGAGGACCGGGAAGTCCTTGACTACCTCCACCGCATCGGTCTCACGGTCGGCGCCGTCGTCCGGGTGGCCGACATCGGTCCGCGCCGCGGCCTCATCTCGCTCGAGGGCCCGGGCGGAACCGTGGTCGTCGGGCGCGACATCGCCGCGACGATCCAGACGGCACCACCGGCCGAGGCAGCGGTCCGGTGACGGCTCCCGAGCAGACCATGCCAGCAGCCCCCGCCGAGAGTCCGTCCGTGCGCGGTTCTCACCTGGGCGCTCCGGCCTCCACGGTGAGGACCGGCGGCTTTGGGGCGGCCCGTCGAAGAGTCCTGCACCTGCTGAAGGTCCTGGGCCCGGCCTGGATCGTGATGCTGGCCGATGTCGACGCGGCGAGCGTGATCACGGGGGTCCAGGCCGGAAGCAGCTTCGGATACGCAATGCTCCTGCCGCTGATCGCGCTCATCCCGATCCTCTACGTCGTCCAGGAGATGACGGCGCGCCTGGGGATCGTGACCGGGCTCGGCCATGCGGAGCTGATCGCCGAGCGGTACGGCAGGCGATGGAGCGGTGTGGCCGTCGGCTCGATGGTGATCGTCGACCTGCTCGCCTACGTTGCCGAGTTCGCCGGCATCGTGCTCGGAGCCAGCCTGCTCGGGATCTCCGCACCGGTCGCCGTGATCGGGACCCTGGTGCTCCACACGGTCATGGTCCTGACCGCCAGCTATCAGCGCTTCGAGCGGATGACGCTGGTGCTCTCGCTCGGCCTCTTCGCCTTCATCCCGCTGGCCGTGCTTGCCCGGCCCGACGCGGGCGCCATCCTTGGCGGGCTCTCGCTGGCGCAGCCGTTCGACAAGCCCGGCTACCTCGACCTGGTGGTGGCGACGGTCGGCGCCGTGATCATGCCCTGGATGCTCTTCTACCAGCAGGCCGCCACCGTGGACAAGGGCCTGACCCGCCGGGACCTCGGGG
>CAYVLM010000284.1:0-3182 GCA_964452225.1 uncultured Steroidobacteraceae bacterium
CGCTCGTAGAGGCGCCGCGGCTGCAGCAGCTCGATATCCTCGATGCCGGGGAGCGATGAGGCGACCTCGTACCCGAAGTCGGGATCGGGCTCCCAGCTGATGGTGCCCTCGGCGATTGCCTTCACCACCGCGCCGGAGTCCTCGATCTGGATCTTCTTCGAGTCCGCGCGATCGTCCGTGCCTCCTACCCGCCCCGTGTTGAGCAGGTAGACGTCGAAGTCGGACGTGCCCATCAGCTCCCAGAACCGGTTCGCCTGCTGCTCGTCACGGTACGGGTAGAACGGGTTCGTCCCGGGCACGCGCAGCGCCTTGCCCTCCTCGGCCTTGCCGCCGGCGGACGTGCCCTGGGTCTCCCCGAGCATGAAGTAGGCCGCCGCCTGCTCCCGGGTGAGCCGCGCTACGGCGGGGATGATGTTGTCGTTGCGGTTGAGGATCAGCATGTGGTCCGCCGCCCCGATCTCGCACGGATCGCGCCAGATGCCCAGCGAGGCCATGGGGAAGGTTGCGCGGCCGTTCTTCGTGTAGCTGGTGTCGAAGAAGTCGACGGGGCCGCCATCGGTCTTCTGGCTGACGTTCTCCAGGTAGGCGTCCGGCTTGGACACCGCCCCGTGGATGGCGGGCTCGTGCCTGGGATCCAGGCCGAAGGTCTTCGCGAAACAGCCGTTCTCGGTGCCGGCCACCTGGCCGCCGGGGAAGAGGCCGATGAAGTCGTCCTGCACCGGCTGGCTCTCGTTCTGGCGCGTGAAGGTGGTGGTGGTCTTCCCGGTGCCCGAGAGGCCCATGATCAGGAGCACCTGCTCACCGCGGTCGGTTGGCACCACCTTGCTGCCGGCGTGCATCGCCAGCCCGCCACGACCGTAGACCATGGCATTCCACATGCGCAGCCCGCCCTTCTTCGACTCGCCGAAGTAGTCGGAATTGCAGACGCGCGTGACGCCGGCCTCCAGATCGACCGTGATGGCCCGGTCGTCCGGGTATCCGGGAATCGGCAGGTTGGGGGTGTAGATCACCACCAGCTCGGGATCCCAGTCGTGCGCCGGAGCGTCGGCCGGGAAATAGAGCTGCTGCTGCATCCCGGCGATGTTCGCGTTCGCGGCCTCGATGTACAGGCGAGCGCGTGCGCGGTAGCGAGGGTCGTTGCCGATGTACCCGTCGACGACGATCATCTCCCGGTCCGCGATGTAGTCCGCCTGGATCTTCGCGAGCCGGCGCCCCTCGTCCGTGCCGATTGCCTGGCCCGTCGTGATGGAGGGATCGTCCGTCACGAGGTAGGTGGAGCCCACCGATCGGCTTGTGACCTGGGTCTGGACGTTGTAGTTGCCGAAGCTTGTCCGGCGCGCCTGCGGCATTCGGCTGGTCAGCTCCTGGAGCTCCGCCGCGCTCGGGTTGTTGCGGACGGAACGGGCCGTCGGAAGGCGAACGCCTCGCGGCCCCATGGGACTCCGCGTCGCGGGCGAGTCGGCAAGCATGCTCATGATTCGGGTTGGTGTCCTCCTGCTCGGGTCCCGCGACGGGACGGCGCGGGACATGGTCGGCGTCGAGCATGAATCGTACCAGCGATGGTTCCGTGAAACCTCCTGGCGCTCAGGAGCCTCCTCTTGGTATTGCGGCTGGCTGCCCGCCGCAGATGCCAGACCCCCAGCGAGGTACATGATGAACCTGTCCCACATGCGGCCGCTCCGCGGCCTGGCCGCCGCGATCGTGTCGGTGCTGATCGTTGCCGGCGGCGCCTTCGCGGTCTCCGGCGGCGGTCAGAAGACCGACACCAGCGGGCCGGAGGCGGCGTCCCCGAGCACGATGAGCATGGACGCCAGCACGGCCGAGACCCCGGAGGCCTCCCGCAGCACCGAGCCAAGCGAGTCGGCCGAGCCGAGCCAATCGGCCACTTCGAGCGAGTCGGTTGATGTGAGCCAGTCGGCCGAGCCGAGCCGCCAGCCGGAAGCGGCCGCCTCTGGGTACGAGTCAACCAAGTCGGCCGAGCCGAGCGAATCGGCCGAGCCAACCAAGTCAGCCGAGCCGAGCGAATCGGCCGACCCAGCCACGTCGGCCGAGCCGAGCGCTTCGCCCAACGACGGCGGAGGCACGGACCAGGGCAGTGATGGAGGAGGCAACGGGTAAACCGTCGGAGCAGGTCGAACCGAGCGCGTGGAAGGGCTCGCGTGGCACGATCCCGGCGTGGACGACCGGACCATCGTGCAGGCGGTCCTCAGCGGAGACCGTGACGCATTCCGGCTCCTCGTGGAGCGGGAGCAGGGCACGGTCTTCCGCGCCTGCCTCCGGGTTCTCGGCCGGCCGCACGACGCCGAAGACGTTGCGCAGGAGAGCTTCATGATCGCCTACCGGTCCCTCGCCGGGTTTCGTGGCGACGGACCGCTTGCCGGGTGGCTGGTCCGGATCGCCACGCGGCAGGCGTATCGGCGCCTCGGCCAGCGGCGGCCCACCGCCGTGCTCGACGAGGCGGCCGCCGTCCCCACCCACGCGGCCTGGAGCGATCCGATGAGGGCCGCCCTCGCGGGCGAGCGCGAGCGCAGCGTTCGCCTGGCGGTCGCGGCGCTGCCCGAGCCGTATCGCGAGACAGTCGCGCTGCGCTACTTCGGTGAGCTGTCGCTCGACGAGATCGCGAGCACCACCCGCCGACCAATCAACACGGTGAAGACCCACCTCCGACGCGGGCTCGAGCGGCTGCGCGCGGAGATCGGGGGCGAGGGCGTTCGATGACGCGGCCAGGCGATCGCCGCCCGTCTGAACCCGATCACCTCGAGGAGCTCGGCGACCTCGGCGGGGTCGTGGACGAGCTGAACCGCTACGCGGATCTCTCCAACGAGGGCGCGCCGCACGGGTTCGCCGACCGGGTCATGGCGGCCATCGATCGCGAGCCCCGACCCCGCCGCTCGATCCTGGGCCCGATGGCGGCGTTCGCCACCCCCGCCCGCCATACGCTGCGGATGGCCACGCTCACCGCCGTCATCGTGCTGGCCGTCGGCGGGGCGCTCGTGGGCGCCCAGCTGAGCGGTCTCCTGCGCCAGGGCCCCGCGCAGACGGGCAGCTCAGGGAGCCCGTCGGCCTCCCCGGCCCTCACCGTCTCCCCGTCGCCGACGCTGGTTCCGTCGCCGACCCTCGTTCCGTCGCCGTCATCCACGCCCGAACCCACGGAGAGCCCGACGGAGACGGCCACCCAGACC
>CAYVLM010000285.1:0-3160 GCA_964452225.1 uncultured Steroidobacteraceae bacterium
CGTTCGTCGCGTAGTCGCCGTGCTCCGGTCGAGCCGGCCGCTCGACGGTCACCGGCGGGAGCGCCGCCTCCGCCGGCAGCGGCAGCGTCCCATCGGCGATGAGCCGCTGCCGTGCGTCGGTCACGGCGTCGCGCAGGATCCGTTGGAGGCTGGTCACCGGCGGATGCTAGCCGTCCCTACCGGTCGCGTGCCAGCCGCAGCTCCAGCGCCTGGTCGGGAGAGAAGTCGGGAAGGCGGAGGGCGTCGGCCGCGACCTCCAGCAGCGCACCCGTCGGCGCCAGGCCGATCAGCTCGCAGTGGTCGACATCGGTGCCGGCCTCGCGGGCCAGACGGCGCACCTCGCGCACCGCGGCCGCGATTCCGGTCCGCTCCCAGTCGACCAGGTTCATGCTGACCTGCGCGTAGCTTCGGGCACCGGGGTTCTCCAGCAGGAGGCCCATGGCCTGGACCGCGGGCAGCCCGCCGGAGGACTCGCGGACGGCGTGGGCGATCCGCTTGGCGACGTTCACGTCATCGGTGGCCAGGTTGATGTTGAAGGCGATCAGCGGCTTGCGGGCGCCGACCGCCACCGCCCCGCCGCGCGGGTGGATCCGCGCCGGACCGAAGTCGGGATCGCGCTCGGGATTGACGCCAAGCTCCTGCTTGAGCCCCTCGTACTGGCCGCGGCGCACGTCAGCCAGCCGGTGCCGATCCGGCCGCAGCGCCGCCTCGCCGTAGAGGTACACCGGCAGGTCGTAGAGCTTGGCGACCAGCTCCGCGAAGCGCCGGGCAAGGTCGACGCACTCGGAGAGACGGGTCGTCCCGATGGGGACGAACGGAATCACGTCGACGGCCCCGATGCGCGGATGGGCGCCGGTGTGCACGGTCATGTCGATCAGCTCCAGGGCGCGGCCGACCGCCGCGGTCGCCGCCTTGACCACCGGCTCGGCGTTGCCGGCGAAGGTCACCACGCTGCGGTTGTGGGTCTCGTCGCGGGAGAAGTCGAGCAGCGTGACGCCGTCGATCTGGCTGATGGCACGGGTGATCTCCTCGATCACCTCGGGACGCCGTCCCTCGCTGAAGTTCGGGACACACTCGATCAGGCTGGGCACCCCGCGATAGTAGCGCGGGCCGGAGCAGCGGGAGCCGATGCTACGCTCCGTCCATGAGCGGCACCCTGTACGTCGTGGCGCTGCCGATCGGCAACCCGGCGGATGTCACCCTGCGCGCCATCGACACCCTCCGCGCCGTGGACCTGGTCGCCGCGGAGGACACGCGCCACTTCGCGACCCTCGCCCGCGCGCACCGGATCGCGACCCGCAGCGTCTCGCTGCACGAGCACAACGAGGCGCAGCGAACCACCGAGATCCTGGCGCGGCTCGCCGCGGGCGCCTCGGTTGCGCTGGTGAGCGATGCCGGCACGCCGCTCGTCAGCGATCCGGGCTTCCGGCTGGTGACGGCGGCCATCGCGGCGGGGGTGGCGGTCACCAGCCTGCCCGGCGCCTCGGCGGTGACGACCGCGCTGGCCGCGGCGGGGCTGCCGCCGCACCCCTATCGCTTCTGTGGCTTTCCGCCGCGTTCCGCCGGGCCGCGGCGCAGGTTCTACGCGGCGCTGGCCGCCGAGCGCGGCACGCTCGTCTGCTACGAGGCGCCGCACCGCCTGGCCGCCTCGGTCCGGGACGCGGCCGAGGTGCTCGGGGATCGCCCGGCATGCCTGGCCCGGAACCTCACCAAGCCGCATGAACGCTACCAGCGCGGGAGCCTGCTCGAGCTGGCGGCGGCACTGGACGCCGAGGGGGTCGTCCGGGGCGAGTGCACCCTGCTCATTGGCGGGTCGCCGGCCGGTCGAGGAGCCGGTGCCGACACCACGGAGCAGGCGGGGGAAGCGGCACGGATCCTGCTCGAGGCGGGCGCTCCACCCGGTGCGGTGATGGCGCTCCTGACGCAGATGCTGGGAATCCCGCGCCGGCTGGCCTATCGGCTGGCGCATGGCCGCAGCCCGTGAGCGCCGCAGAGGCGGCCGCCGCCCGGGTCGCTGAAGCCGTCTCCTCGGCACGGCGCTACCGCGGCCTGGATGCTGCGCTCGTCCGGCGCATCGCGGCCGAGGAGCTTCCCCGCGCCCGGAGCGAGGCCGAAGCGGTGAAGCGGGTCAAGCGCCGCCTGCACCAGGCCGTGAGCGCCTATCGGCCGGAGGCCAGGTCAGCGGACCTGGAGCTGCTGCGCGCCGCCTGGTCCGGCACCCTGGCGGCACCCGCGTTCCGGGACGCGTGCCGCTCGCTGCTTGCTCGCCACGCGTCGACCCGCGAGCGGCTCGACGACCTCGGTGGCTTCTACGCCCGCATCTGGCGCGAGACCGATGGCGTCCCGTCGAGCGTGCTCGACCTGGGATGCGGCCTCGGACCGCTCTCGCTGCCATGGATGGGCCTGCCACGGGACGCGGGCTACCGGGCGGTCGACGTCGACGCCGAGGCGCTGGCCCTGGTCGACGGCTTCATGGGGCTCGTCGGGCAGCCGCACGAGGTCATGGCGGCCGACCTGGCCGTGGGGGTGCCACGCCTCGGCCGCGCGGACGTGGCCCTGCTCCTCAAGCTGGCTCCGCTCCTCGATCGCCGCGACCCAGCCGCTGCGCTCCGCCTCGTGGGCGTGCTCGACGCGGGGCACGCGGTGATCAGCTTCCCGCTGCGGTCGCTGGGCGGGCACACCCGGGGAATGGAACGGAGCTACCGCGCCCGCCTGGCGGAGCTCGTCGACCAGCTGGGCGGGCGGGTCCTGCGCGTGACAGAGGTCTCGACGCCGGTCGAGCTGGTCTTCGTCCTGGCCCTGGCCCGGCCGAGCCGCGCCGATGGCTGATCCGCTCGGCACCCGGCGCGGCCGCCTGGCGGTGCCCACCTTCCTGCCGGACGCCACGCGGGCCGGCGTGCGCAGCGTCACCAGCGACGACCTCCGCGCCATCGGCGTCGAGGCGCTGGTCGTCAACGCCTTCCATCTGCTCCGGCGCCCCGGAGCGCGTACGATCGCCGCGACCGGCGGAATCCATCGGTTCATGGGCTGGGACGGCCCGATCCTCTCGGACTCGGGCGGCTTCCAGGTCTGGTCGCTGATCCGCCAGGATCCCTCGCGCGGCGTCATCCGCGACCGGGAGGTCGTCTTCCGCGAGCCGGCGACCGGCGAGCGCTGGACG
>CAYVLM010000286.1:0-3152 GCA_964452225.1 uncultured Steroidobacteraceae bacterium
GGCGAGGTTGACGAGATACGGGGCGTGGATCGAGATCGGAGCGATGTCCAGCGCCGCGAGCCGCTCACGGAAGACAGGCAGCTCCCGGGGCGGCGCGTGTCGACGGCGCCACGACGTCGGGTTGTCGCTGAAGATCTGGAGAGCCGTGGCGCCGATCTGGCGGGCGCGGCGTGCCGTCCTGAGCAGGCCATGGGCGACGCCCAGGTGGATGCCGACGGTGGGAGCGCCATCGGGCCAGGTGAGGCGGCGACGCGGTTGGCGGTCTGCTACGGTGCTCCCCATGGCACCTCCCGACGAGCCGCGACGCGGACCGGACCCCCTCTCGGTCGCGCTCGCCGTCTTCTTCGTCGCCCTGATCGTGCTCGTCGGAGTGCTGCTGCTCGTGACGGTGGTGCTCCGCTGAGCACCCTGCCGCTCAGCGCCGGCTCCGCTCGGGCCGGCCCGCCGGGCAGATGAGGCCGTAGCTGCCGTCACCTCGCCGGTAGAGGACGCAGAACTGCTCGTTCTCGGCGTTGAGGAAGAAGAAGAAGCCGTGGCCCAGCTCCTCCATGCGGGTGATGGCGTCCTCCTCGAACATGGGCACCATGTCGAAGCGTTTGATGCGCGAGACCTGTGCCGAGGCGTGGTTCCCGTCCGACGCCGGCTCGAGCGTCCCGAGCGCCTCCCGGGCGAGGACCTCGTCCGCCTCGTTGGCGACTCGCTCTCGCACTCGCCGCGGCCTGGTCTTGGCCCGCACCACCTGTCGCTCGAGCTTGTCGAGCACCAGGTCGAGGGCGGCCACCGGTGTGGCCCCCGCCGAGACCGAGCGAACCACATCCGAGCCCGACACGAGGGTCACCTCTGCCACGTTTCGCGATGCCGCGGAGTGCGAGGCGTTGGTGATCAGCTCCACCGTGGCCTCCGCGTCCGGGTGGGCGATGCGGTCGAGCCGTCGCAGCTTCCGCTCGATCGTCGCCCGCAGCCGATCGCTGAGCTCGAGGTTTCGCGCCTTGACGCTGGTCTTCATCTCCGAGTGCCTCCCGAAGAATGCTGGAACCCTACGGTAGCACCAGCGACGCGCGGTCGAGCATGGCCCGATTGGAGGGATCCAACGGGTCAGATTTCCCTTGCGATGGCGAAGCCGTAGACGGTCTGCGCGCCGCCTGCCAGGAGCGTTCCGGCACAGGCCTCCAGGGTGGCCGAGGTGGTCAGGATGTCGTCAACCACGACGGCGACCGGAGGCGGTCGCGCGTGGGGCCGGAGGGCAAACGCCCGGCGCAGGTTCCGGAGGCGCGCCGCGCGGTCCAGGCCGTGCTGCCGGGTCGTGGCACGCTCCCGGACCAGGCAGTCGCGCACCGGCGTGCCCACCGCTCGCGAGAGGTGGGCGCACAGGAGACCCGCCTGGTTGTAGCCGCGCTCCCGCAGCCGTGCGGCGTGGACGGGCACCGGGACAAGGATCGCGGGGCCGCTCACGGCCAGGAGCCTGCGCAGCGCTGGCGCGGCCGCGGCTGCCAGGGGCTCGGCGACGCGACCCGCTCCGCCGTACTTGAGCCTGCCCAGCGCACGGCGCACGGCTCCCTCGTAGCGGAAGGCAGCCAGCGCCAGGGTGAGCGACTCGCCGATGACGATCGCGGGATCCGCCTGGACGAAGGTGACCGCGACCGGGCTCGCCGATCGGAACGACGTCCGGCACTCGTCGCACAGGAGCGAGCCGTACCGGCCGCAGCCGGCGCAGGACGGCGGGAGAAGCACGTCGAGCAGCGCCATGCGCGCAATGCTGCCTCACCGCCCTTACGCGGCGGTTTGCTCGCGCTTATCGACCCCCTGGACCGATGCCCGCCACGTGGAGCCGCGGCGGGGGGTGCTGTATACTGTGCTGTATATGGCGAGCACCAGGACCCAGATCTACCTGACCGAGGACCAGCGCCGCCGGTTGGACGATCGTGGGCGGCGCACCGGCGCGGGGCTGGCTCACATGATTCGTGAGGCGGTCGATGCCTATCTGGCCGAGCAGGAACCCGACGCCGCGGAGGCCCTGGACGAGACGTTCGGCTCCCTTCCCGAGCTGGAGCTTCGCGACCGGAGCGAGTGGGATCGTGACGAGAGTCCTGCTCGATAGCGACGTTTTCGTGGACCACCTTCGCGGTCACCGACGCCTGGAAATGGGTCGGGACGAGGTGCACTACTCGGTTGTGACCCGGGCGGAGCTGTTCGCAGGAAGGGCCACCGAGGAGCGACGAGTCCGGCGGCTCCTGGGCCCATTCGTGCAGGTGCCAGTCGACACGGACATTGCCGAGCGCGCGGGCCGGCTACGCCGGGAGTCCGGCCTCAGGCTGGCCGATGCGCTCATCGCGGCCACGGCGCTGGAGCATCGGCTCACGCTCGTCACGCGCAACGTGGCGGACTTCGCGGGGGTGCGGGGCCTGCGCCTGGGTGGGCGGTAACCCTAGGCTGGAAGATCCTCGAGCAGCAGCTGGTCGCCGACCTCGGTCCCGGTAGCCGCCAGAGATCCGCCAAGCAGCTCGAGACAGTCCCGGCCGCCGTGCCCGGAGAGAACCATGCGCCAGGGAACCATGTCAGGGACCAGGCGTGTCACGCACCGGGATCGGTCCAGGAAGACGAGGTCGATCGGATAGCGCATGAAGGCGGTGTCGATCGTGGTGGCGCCGGGCAGGAGCAGACCCTCGCCGGCCTTCAGGCGGGGCAGGAGGTGCAGGCCGAAGATCGTCTGAAAGAGGCCGCGCGCCACGCGGACCTGCTCGGCGACGACGCCGCCTCGCGTGGTGTTGGTGATGCGCAGGTATCGGTTCGCGGCCATGGGGCCCGAATGGTAGCGGTCACGGAGACGCCCCGGTCCGACGGGAGGGACCGGGGCGCCAATGCCACCCCTGGCGTGAAGGGCGCTGCCTAATGGATCAGCTGGACGCTCACACTGCTGAGGCACTCCGACGGGTCGTAGTCAGGCTGCGTGCTGTCGCACCCGGGCGGCGGCGCCGCCGTCACCTCGCCGGAGCCCTCCGTCTTCACGAAGTGGCCGGCGATGCAGGAGGTCGCCCCGTTGCCCGTGTCACACGGCGTCTTGTTCGTCCCGTTGATGTACGCGCCGTACGGGGCGTTGGCCGCCACGCACTCCGCGTCGCTGGACGAGCAGAAGGTGAACGTGGCCATGGAGC
>CAYVLM010000287.1:0-3150 GCA_964452225.1 uncultured Steroidobacteraceae bacterium
GGCGTCCTTGCCGGGGCGATCCTGGGCGCCAGGCTCCTGCCGCATCTCGCCAACCAGCAGGTTCGCTGGGTCTTCCTGCCGGTGCTGGTGATCATCGGGCTCGAGACCCTGGCCCGCGGCCTCGGAGTGGGCCTGTGAGCCCGGAACGCTTCCGCGGAACGGTCAGCGCGGTGCTGCTCCTGGGCGTGGCGACCAGCGCCCTGCTGATGGTGATCGGCTTTGCCGGCGCGCTGCTGGTCGGCTGGAACGGCTCGCTCGTCGGCCAGCCGGCGTCGAGCGTCGCAGCCACGGACTTCTCTCACGTCGCGGACGGGCTCCTCGCGCTCCGTCCCATCGCCTTCGCCCAGGGAGGGCTGCTGGTGCTGCTGGCCACGCCGGTTCTGCGGGTCACAGCCTCGGTCGTCAGCTTCGGCCTCGAGGGGGACCGGATCTACACCGCGGTCACCCTGACCGTGCTCGTCATCCTGCTCACCAGCATCTTCGCGGTCCGCTGATCACGCCAGCTCGACGTCCGCCTCGCCCTCGGCACCACGGCCACCGTAGTGGCCCACGAGGCTCGCCACGATCCCGATGCAGCAGATGAGGGCGGCCACGCCGAACGCGTCGTGAATGGCCAGGATCAGGGCGTCCGCCTGCGCGGTCGCCCCGCCGACCCGCTGCTCCAGCTCGGCCAGGTGGACGGGCAGCCGGATCGCGACCACCGCGCTGCTCAGCGCGATGCCAAGGGCCTGGCCATCGATGCGCATCTGGGCCAGCGTGCCTGACGCGGTGCCGATGCGAGGATGAGGCACCGAGCCGAGCACCGCGCTGCTGTTCGGGCTCATGAACATGCCCATCCCGAACCCCACCAGGACGAGCCGCCAGATGAGGTCGATCACCGCGAAGTTCGTGGGCAGCTGGGTCAGGCTTGCCAGCCCGACCACCAGGACGGCAACACCCAGCGACGCCGGCAGCCGGGTCCCGATCCGGTCGGAGAGCGCGCCGCTGAAGGGCGCCACCACGGCCTGGGTGATGGGCACCGGGGTGAGGAGCAGGCCGGCATCGAGCGCCGAGAAATGCGCGCCGTTCTCCAGGAAGAACGGAAGCAGGAAGGTGGCGGTGAAGAGCCCCACGAAGGCGACCACCACGGCCGCGTTCCCGCCGGCGAAGACCTGGATGCGAAAGAGCGCCAGGTCGAGCATCGGGTGCTCGGCGCGCAGCTCGAACCAGATGAACGCCGCGGCGAAGGCGGCGAACCCGACGAGGAGGCCGACCACGGCGGGACTGGTCCAGCCCCAGGCCTCTCCCTCGCTGAGCGCCAGCAGGAGGCCCAGCAGCCCCACGCTCGAGAGGGCGGCGCCGGCCATGTCGAACGTCACGCCCTCACGACGCCCTTCCACCGGCAGCACCCGCGCCGCCCAGATCACGGCAAGGATTCCGACCGGGACGTTGACGAAGAAGATCGCCCGCCAGGTGCCGAACTCGGTCAGGAAGCCGCCCAGCGCGGGGCCCAGGCTGAGGCCGATGGAGACGCTGATGGCGTTCAGGCCCAGCGCCCGTCCCCGCTCTCCCGGTCCGAAGGTGCGCGCCACGATGGCGGGCCCCATCGCCTGCAGCATGGCGGCACCCACCCCCTGCACGACCCTGAAGGCGACCAGGAGCTCCGCGTTCGGTGCCAGGCCGCAGAGGATGCTGGCCAGGGTGAACACGACGAAGCCCACGAGGTAGACGCGCTTGAAGGTGAGCAGCTCCCCCAGCCTCCCGAATGGCAGGAGGAGGCTGCCGATGACCAGCAGGTAGGCGACCGAGACCCACTCGACGGTGGGGATGCCGATGCCGAACGCATCGGCGATCTTCGGCAGCGAGATGTTGACGATGCTTCCGTCGAGGGTCGCCATGAACGTGCCCAGCGAGACGCTGGACAGGATCAGCCACTTGAGCTCGAGCGACCGAAGGCCGCCGGTAACCCGATTCACCTGGGTGCGTCGTGAATGGCAGACATGCGCCCTCGGAGCCGTGGGCCGCCCACAGGGACCCTGTGGTATGTCGGTGGTGCGATGCTACGGCGAGCGATGCCTGCCCGTCAGTCGACTTCTGCGGTGGACGGCCGATGACCGTCTTCGACCGGGCCTACGAGGCGACTCCGAGCTGGGAGACCGGGCGGCCGCAGGGGGCGGTCGTCCGCCTGGCCGATGCCGGCCGCTTCGACGGGACGGTCCTCGACGTGGGCTGCGGGACCGGCGAGAACGCGCTCGAGCTCGCGGGCCGCGGCCTGTCCGTGGTGGGGATCGACATCGCCGGCGCCGCGGTCGAGCGCGCGCGGGCCAAGGCCGCCCAGCGGGGTCTCTCCGCCGAGTTCCTGACGTTCGACGCGATGCAGCTCGCGACGCTGGGACGCATCTTCGACACGGTCCTCGACGTGGGGCTCTTCCACTGGCTGCAGCCGGAGGAGCGTGGCCCGTACGCGGCCAGCCTGCGCCGGGCCGTGCGATCGGGCGGCCGCTGCCTCCTGGTCTGCTGGAGCAGCCGCAACCCCTTCGGCATCGGACCGGCTCGGATCACGCGGCGCGCGATCGGTGAGGCGTTCACCGGACGCTGGGTGATCGAGGCCATCGAGCCCGAGACGCTGGACACCCGGCTGGAAATGGGCACTGCCAGGGCCTGGCTGGCGCTCATCCGCGCCGTCTGATCAGGTCAGGCGCGCTTCGGGCAGCGTGGGTTCGAAGAGCTCGACCGGATTGCCAGAGGGATCGTCCACCAGGATCTGCTTGCCGCCAACGCCGACGATGATGTCGTTGCGGAAGTGGACGCCCGCCGAGCGCAGGTCGGCGATGGTCCGAGCCAGGTCCTCGACCTCGATGGAGAAGCGGTTCCAGCCTCCCGGCTCTGGCAGCTGGCCGTCCGGCATGGCCTGGCCGCCACCGGGGCCGCCACCCGGCTTGCTGAGCACGAGGCGGAGACTGCCGCGCGAGAGCATGGCG
Source organism: uncultured Steroidobacteraceae bacterium (assembly GCA_964452225.1). GTDB lineage: Bacteria > Chloroflexota > Limnocylindria > QHBO01 > QHBO01 > CAVXEH01. The sequence goes on from CAYVLM010000287.1 coordinate 2,961, forward strand.
AAGGTTGGCGCCGGGTGCATATCCTCGTGGAACCCGAGGCGACGGCAGTAGAAGTCGATTGCCTCGTCGACGTCATCGACGATGTAGCGGACGCTGACGCTCGGCATGGCACTCCTTTCTGGGCGAAGCCATTGTGTCGCGGGCAACGTCGTTGCGCACCTCGGCACGGTGAAGCGTCTCAGCGCCAGAC
>CAYVLM010000288.1:0-3146 GCA_964452225.1 uncultured Steroidobacteraceae bacterium
GGTCGGCCCCTGCGACGGCTGTACGAGCGGGCCGCCGGCGTATCACTGGCTTCCGACGTACCCGGACCGGAACCGTTCGCGCAGCTCGGGCGCGTGAACGACGACGACCTCTGGGGCGCTCACCAGCAGCAGAAGCGCGAGCTCTTCGGCTTCGCGGAGCGCCGGCTCGCCCGGCAGCTCGCGCGCCACGGCGAGGCCCCCGACCTCCTGCGCGAGATCCGCGGCAGCCTGGACCCCGACGCGCTCACCATCGGCTTCGCCCGTCGCTTTGCGACCTACAAGCGCGCCGACCTCATCTTCCGCGACGAGGAGCGGCTCGCCCGCCTGCTCACGAACGCGGGCCGGCCGGTGCAGCTGGTGCTGGCCGGGAAGGCCCATCCGGCCGACCGTCCGGGCCAGCAGGTGATCCAGCGCATCTTCGGCCTGAGCCGATCCGGGCAGCTGCGCGGCCGCGTCTTCATCGTCGAGGACTACGACATCCGGATCGCCCGCTTCCTGGTCGGGGGCGTCGACCTGTGGCTCAACAACCCGCGGCGGCCCATGGAGGCTTCGGGCACGTCCGGCATGAAGGCGGCGATCAACGGGATCCCCTCGATCAGCATCCTCGACGGATGGTGGGACGAGGGCTTCAACGGCCGGAACGGCTGGGCGATCGGCGGACGGGACCCCATCGGCGACGAGGCGGCCCAGGACGAGGCCGATGCCGCCGAGCTGTATCGGATCCTGGAGGAGGAGGTCGTCCCTCGCTACTTCGAGCGGGATGCGGACGGCGTGCCGCGCGCCTGGGTCGAGACGATGCGCGCCGCGCTCGGGGCCTCGATCTGGCGGTTCAGCACCGCGCGGATGCTCGGCGAGTACGTCGAGCGCCTGTACCTGCCGACCGCCAACGCGGCGGTCACGGTTGCCTGAGCGGTCGGCCTACGGCAGGTAGGCGAGCGGGTTGCGCCAGGCGCCGTTGACGTTGACCGCGAAGTGCAGGTGGCAGCCGGTCGCAAAGCCGGTGGCTCCCTCGTAGCCGATCACCTGCCCGCGCGAGACGTGCTGGCCCACGTGGACGATCACGGTGGGGAGGAGGTGCCAGTACCAGGTCTGCAGACCGCCGCCGTGGTTGATGATCACCCCGTACGCGTAGTCGTACGGGTAGAGCGGCTGGCCGGAGGCCGCAACCACGCCGTTGGCGGCGGCCTTGATGGGCGTGCCGCACCCCGCCGCCATGTCGAGGCCGGTGTGGTAGTGGGCATAGCCGGCGTACGGGGGCTCCAGGTAGAAGCTGGTCGGGCCGAAGTACTGGGTGATCCTGGTGGGCCACTCCGGCCAGATGAACCCGCCCGGGCCGACCATCGAGGCAGCCCGCTCCGCCTGGAGCTTCTTGACCAGCGCCGCCTGGGCCGTGGCGGCCGCCTCGACCTTCGCCATCTGGGCCTTCAGGTTGCCCTGCGCCGCGAGTGAGGCGTTCAGGGCTGCCTCCTGCTGCGCCTTGCGCTGCTCCCACTGGGCCTTGAGCGCGGCGAGCTGCTTCTTCAGCTTCGTCAGCTGCTTCTGCTGGGCGTCCAGGGTCGCCTGCTCCTGCTGGGCCTCGTAGCGGCTCTCGGCGAGCACCTCCCGACCAGAGGTCAGCTGCTGCTGCTCGATGGTCAGCTGGAAGCGCATCGTCCGGATCTGGGCCGCCAGCGCCTGATCCTGGTCGGAAACGGTCAGCAGGTATCCCACCTGGTTGGCCGCGTCATCGAGCGACTTCGCCGAGAGCAGCAGCTCCAGGAACGACGTCTGGCTCTGCTCGTACGCGGCGCGCAGGTGATCCTGCAGGAGCGCCTCGCGCTGGGCGAGCTCATCAGACTTGGCGCTGATGTCGGCGGCGACCTGGGCCAGCTGGGCATCGAGGTCCGCGATCTGGGCGTTGAGGGAGGCCAGCTGGTTCTTCACCTGCTCGACCTGCGCGTTGACCTTCTGGACCTGGACGGAGACCTGCTGGTACTCGACGTTGACCGATGCGAGCCTTGCCCTGGCCTGGCTGAGGGCGTTGGCGAGCTGCGTCGCGTTGCTCTTCAGGGACGCCAGCTGCTGGCGCTCCTTCTCGAGCGTGTTCTGGAGCTGCTGCTGCTTGGCCTTGGCGTCCGAGAGCGGGTCGCCGGCACGCACCGTGGCCGGCTGGGAGCCGACCGTCATCCAGCCGACGGTCGCCAACGCCACGACGAGCGCAACCAGTCGCGTCCGTGCCGTCATTCGGCGCGGGTCCCTGTCATGTCCAATGCCCTGTGCCCCTGGAGCATATGTGCCGCGCCGCATGGTAGACGAGATGCGCCGCCGCGTGACGGACCCGAATGTACTACACCGTAGTACTCGTTTCTACCCGGGGGTGTCTCCGCCTTCGTCCGGAGGTTCGACCGACCGGGCTCGCGAGGCCCTGCGCCTGGCCTCGATCTCGAGCGTGTTGGCCCGCGCCACCTCGGCGCCCAGGAGGAGGACCACGCTCGAGAAGTAGAGGAAGACGAGGACGGTGATCCCCGTGCCGATTGGCCCGAAGACGGAGTTGTACTTGGCCACCTGCGTGGCATAGAAGGTGAAGCCGACACGCAGCGCGGTCCATAGCACGGTCGCCACCAGCGCTCCCGGCCAGACCTCCGCCGTCTCGACCGGCCTGTTCGGCAGGACCCGGTAGACGATCAGGAAGGCAAAGAAGATGAGGCCAACCGGGATGAGGTTGGTGAGGATGGCGAAGATCGTCCCCGCCCCCGGCAGCGAGACCGTGCTGGCCACGAAGCCCTGCAGGGTCTGGGCGATGATGCCAAGCGCGACCGAGGCGACCACCAGGAATCCCGTCGTGACCAGCAGCGCCAGGCCCACGAGCCGATCCCGCCAGAACGGGCGCGGCGGCGCCTTCACGAAGACCCGGGAAATGCCCCGGCTGAGGGCTCCGAAGACCCCGAGCGCGCTCCAGAGCAGCAGCGCCAGGCCCACGATGGTGACGCCCCCGCGGGCCGCGACCGCGCCGTCGATCAGGTCGGCGACCGTGGTCGAGTCGATTGGCATGGCATGGCTGACCCGCTCGATCACGAAATCGCGTGCGGCCACGTCGGTCATGACGAAGCTCGCGGCGACCACCCCCAGCACGAAGAGGTTCACCAGCGAGAGCATGGCGAAGTAGG
>CAYVLM010000289.1:0-3136 GCA_964452225.1 uncultured Steroidobacteraceae bacterium
CGGATCACGCCGACGGCAATCGGCTCGGTGAGACCAAAGTAATCCTCCACCTGCCGCTTCAGTACCATGGCGTGGTGGTCCTGGGGGATGAAGGCGTCCGGACTGGTGTCCCGGGTTAGCCGAAAAACGAATGGGCCGAGCACGAGGATCAGTGGCGACGGGAGCGCCTGGATCCCGCGCTCCGGCGAGGTCCGGAGCGCCGGACGCGGTTCATCACGCAGTCGGGCGTCGAGATCGACCGTGTCTACACCCCGCGAGATCTTCGCGATCCCGCCAATGACCCCGACGCCGGGCGCCCGCGCTACCGGTTCAGCCCCCAGACCGATGCCGACGCCACCCCGGGCTGGGACGAGATCGACGACCTGGGCCTTCCCGGCGAGCCGCCGTTCACCCGCGGGATCCACCCGACCGGCTACCGCGGGCGCCTCTGGACCATGCGGATGTTCGCCGGCTTCGGCACCGCCGAGGACACGAACCGCCGCTTCAAGCGGCTGATCGGGGCGGGAGGCACGGGGCTTTCGATCGCCTACGACATGCCCACTCTCTACGGGTACGACCACGACGATGAGCGCGCGGCGGGCGAGTTCGGGACCTGCGGGGTCGCCGTCAGCTCCCTTGCCGACATGGAGATCCTGCTCGACGGGCTGCCGGTGGGCGAGATCTCGACCTCGATGACCATCAACTCCCCTGCCGCGATGATCTGGGCCATGTACGTGGTCGCCGCCGAGAAGATGGGCGTGCCGCGCAGCGCATTGGCCGGCACGCTGCAGAACGACATCCTCAAGGAGTTCATCGCCCAGAAGGAGTACATCTTCCCGCCGGCCCCCTCGCTGAAGCTGGTGACCGACACCGTCGAGTGGGGCACCCGCGAGATGCCGCGCTGGAACACGATCAGCATCTCGGGCTACCACATCCGCGAGGCGGGCTCGACCGCGGTGCAGGAGCTGGCCTTCACCATCGCGGACGGCATCGCCTACGTGGAGGACGCCCTGGCGCGCGGCCTGCGCTTCGACGACTTTGCCCCGCGGCTGTCCTTCTTCTTCAACAGCCACAACGACTTCTTCGAGGAGATCGCCAAGTTCCGGGCCGCGCGGCGGATCTGGTACAAGCTCTGCCACGAGCGCTTCGGGGCCGAGAACGAGCGATCGACCTGGATGCGCTTCCACACCCAGACCGCGGGGGTGTCGCTCACGGCGCAGCAGCCGATGAACAACCTGACCCGGGTCGCGCTCCAGGCGCTGGCCGGCGTGCTGGGCGGCAGCCAGAGCCTGCACACCGATGCCTACGACGAGGCGTGGGCGGTTCCGTCCGAGGAGGCCGCGCTCCTGGCGCTCCGCCAGCAGCAGGTGATCGCCGAGGAGTCCGGCGTGGCGAACACGGTTGACCCGCTCGCGGGTTCCTACTTCGTCGAGACGCTCACGAACCGGACAGAGCAGGCGGCGTGGCGCTACATCGCGCAGATCGACGAGATGGGCGGCATGGTGCATGCCATCGAGGCAGGGTTCCCGCAGGGCGAGATCGCGGACGCGGCCTACCAGCAGACCCGGGAGCTCGAGCTGCACGAGCGGGACCTGGTGGGGGTCTCCCGATACGCGGACCCGGACGAGGTGCTCCGCATTCCGCTGCTGGAGATCACCGACGAGCAGGAGCGCCGCCACCTCGATCGCCTGGCGCGCGTGCGCTCCGAGCGTGACGCGGACGCACACGCCGCCGCCCTGCAGCGCCTCGAGGACGAAGCTCGGCGCGGGGACGTGAACCTCATGCCCGCGATCGTCGAGGCGGTGCGGGCCTACGCCACCGTCGGTGAGATGTGCGGCATGCTGCGCCGCGTCTACGGGGAGTACCGGGAGCCCCTCGCCGTCTGACCGTCCTCGGCGGCACCATCCCCGCTGCTGCCTCCCGCTGCGCTCCCCGCCCCTCCCGCGCTCCCTCCCCGCTCCTCCCGGGCCGCCTCCCCGGGCCCCATTGCGCCGGATGCCCGATATCCCGGCGCTAACGCGCGCTTCAGCACCCCGACACGCCGGATGCCCGATATCCCGGCACTAGGCACCATCGGCGCCCTCTGCGCGGCCCTGACCGGCCACGGCTGAGCGTGAACCCGGCCCAGCCAGGCGGATGCGCTGACGTCCGGCGCGCCTACGGTCGGTATGTCGCGCATCTGGCACCTCCGTCATCACCAGCAGGCCAACGGCGGGCGGTTGCGCGGTGGGCGCACGCAGCCACGAGAGCGCGGGCCGCCCGCGAACGGCAAACCGCGTGAAGAGCGGAGCCACGGCGGCCAGGCGCCGGCGCGTGGTGGTGTCGCCCGGCAGCACCAGGAACGGCATCACCGCCGCTGGACGCCATCCTGCCTGGCGGGCGATTGGCGGCGCCAGGCGCACCTTGCGGTCGAGGACGGAGAGCAGGTCCTGGATGTCGTACACGCCGGTCTTGATCTCCACGACCAACAGCACGCGCGTCGCCGGATGGAACGCGAGCAGGTCGATGCTCCCCCGCTCCCCGTAGCGGCTGAACGTCGCCTCGGCCCGCACCAGCCAGCCGAGTCGTTCGAGCCGCGCCGACCACGCCGCCTGGAGCTCGGCGTGGTCGGCGTCGAGCAGCCGAGCCAGTCCCGCCCCGTGCCACTCGACGCTCACGCGCAGGCTCGCGCCCAGCGCCGCGGCCACCGCGCGAAGCCGATCGAGCCGGAGTTGCCCGGCACGGCCCGACTCCAGCTCGGAGACGATCGTCCGGCTCACGCCCGAGAGGCGCGCCACGTCCGACTGCCGCAGTCCGCGCCGATGGCGCAGCGCCCGCAGCGCTCGCCCGACCTGCACATCGGTCACCGGCCAATGGTGCCCGGCCGCGCTTACGGCGCCCTTATGGCAGGACCATCGGGTGCACGGCGGGGCGCCGATCGTCCGGCATCGGGCTGAAACCTTTCGGGGTCAGAGCTGCCTCAACGGGGCATGAAGCTGAGCGGGCGTGCCTTCGCCATCCTCTTCGCCGCCGCGGGGCTGGCGATCCTGCTGGTGACCGACCAGGTCCTGCCGCCGGCGACCCCGTACCAGGCCCAGATGCGCGTCTGGCTCGCGGCGCGGGCAACCGGGATCACGGCGTTCGTCCTCCTGGCGGTGATGGTCGTGCTGGGCCTCCT
>CAYVLM010000290.1:0-3110 GCA_964452225.1 uncultured Steroidobacteraceae bacterium
CGTCCCATTGCTTCTGCCGGCGTCCGGCGTTCTTCCGTGAGCGTCGTGATTCCCGCCAAGAATGAGGCGGGAAATCTGCCGTGGGTGCTGCCACGCATTCCCGACCTCGTCGACGAAGTGATTCTGGTTGACGGACTATCCAGCGACCAGACCGTGGCCGTGGCGCGCATGGTGCGGACCGATGTCGTCGTCATCCATGAGCGGCGGCCCGGCAAGGGGGTTGCGCTGCGCACCGGATTCGAGGCGGCACGGGGGGATCTGATCGTCATGCTCGACGCTGACTGCAGCATGGATCCGGCGGAGATCCCCGCCTACGTCGAGCTGCTGGGGAATGGCTACGACATGGTCAAGGGCTCACGTTTCCTGCCACACGGTGACTCCGCGGACATGACACCGCTTCGGAAGGCCGGAAACAAGGGCCTCTTGATCATGGCCAACCTCCTCTTCGGATCGCGCCACACCGACCTGTGCTATGGCTTCATGGCGTTTCGCCGCTCGTTGCTGGAGTCCATGCAGCTCGACGCCGACGGTTTCGAAATCGAGATGCAGCTGGTTGCGAGGGCTACGGTTCTCGGGGCACGGGTTGCGGAGACGCCGAGCTTCGAAGCCGAACGCATGTACGGCAATTCGAACCTGAATACCTTCCGCGATGGCTGGAGGGTTCTGCGAACGATGCTCCGCGAACGCCTTTGGCGGCCACTGGAGAGCGGAGAGCCAGCGGCGATCGACGGCGCCTAAGGCCAGTTCGCAGGCCTCAGCGTACGGCGCAACCTCGGTGTCAGTGTTACCCTTCTGCGCGCCGTCCGGCCGCCGCAGTCGACGATGCGGACACAGGGAAGGTCAGGTCGGATCCTCGATCACCCTGAGGCGCGGATGGCAGGAGGGAGCTGCTTCGTGAGGCCGTCCTTTCCGCGCCTCGGGGGCTGGCGCCAGCTGTCGAGATCGGTCCTCCGGAAGGCGGCGCGCTTCTACCGTCCACCCGAATCGGGTACGAGCCTCCGCGTGCGGCAGTACACGGTTGAAAGGCCGCGATTTCCCGCGATCGATGCGCATGCTCACCTTCGGGGACCGTTCGGCGCTCGGTGGTCGTCTGCGAGCGCGGAGGAGCTGATGCGGGCCATGGACGCGGCGGGGATTGCGGCGACCGTGGCGGTCGACGGTGAGTTCGGCGAGAGCCTTGATCGCGAGATCAAGCGTCTGCAGACGCGTCATCCAGATCGTTTTGCTGTCTTTGCCAATATCGACACGCGCAGCCTCTCCCAGGACGTGAACTTCGGAGTGATGGAAGCCGAACGCCTCATCCAGTCGGCACGCGCAGGAGCTCGCGGTCTGAAGGTCTGGAAGACGCTGGGCCTCTCGATCCGGGATGCAAGTGGAGATCTGATTGCGCTGGACGACCAGCGCCTGGGACCGCTGTGGACGGCGGCCGCCGAGCTGAAGCTGCCCGTTCTGATCCACTTCGCCGATCCGGCGGCCTTCTTCGAGCCGCTCACACCCGACAACGAGCGCTGGAGGGAGCTGCAGAGCTATCCCGAATGGCACCGGTACCCTACGCGCAAGCCTGGGGATCGTCGCGATCCTCGCCCGCCGTCCTTCGAGGAGCTGCACGGCCAGTTCGTGGGACTGCTCGCCGCGAACCCATCCACCACGTTCATTGGCGCGCATATGGCCTCGAGCGCCGAGGACCTTCAGCGGGTAAGCTCGCTGCTCGACAATCACCCGAACCTGCATGTCGATACAGCCGCACGATTGAACGAGCTCGGTCGGCAGCCGTACACGGCGCGCGAGTTCCTCATCCGGTATCAGGATCGGGTCCTCTTCGGGATGGACACCGGCCCCGACGTCGAGGTGGGCCGGCTCTACTATCGATTCCTGGAGACCAAGGCCGAGTACGTGCCGCACAGCCCTCCGGGCGCGGTCCAGGGTGACTGGCGGATCTACGGTGTCGACCTGCCCGATGACGCACTCCGCAGAATCTACGCGGACAACGCGGCGCGGTTGATCCAGTTCGATCGATGAGCGCAGCCAGGGCATCTGGGCGCCCGCGCGTCGTCATGGTTACTGCGCGGTTTCCTCCCCACCTGGGCGGGGTCGAGACCCACGTTCGCGAGGTCGCGCCGCGGCTGAACGATGCGGGATTCGACGTTACGGTGCTTACTACCGAGCCGCAGCTCCGCGCCCCGTCGCGTGACGTCGTGGAAGGCGTCCAGGTGCTCCGCGTCCCGGCGTATCCGCGTTCGCGCGACTACTACTTCGCGCCGGGGATCCTCCGATACGTTCGTCCGTCTGCGTTCGATCTGCTCCACCTGCAGGGTTACCACAACCTGGTCTCGCCGGTGGCGATGCTCGCCGCCGGGTGTGCCCGAATCCCCTACGTAGTGACCCTGCACAGCGGCGGCAATTCGTCGCGAATCAGGCGCCTTGTGCGCGATGCGCAGCGGGTGGCGCTGCGACCCGGCCTGGCTCGCGCCGCCAAGATCATTGCCGTCTCCAATTTCGAGCTTGAGCTCTTCCGGCAATCGCTCCGGTTGAGGAGGTCGCGCTTTGCGCTCATTCGCAACGGGTACTCCATGCCGGAAGCCAGGACAGCACCCGACGTACATTCGCCGCTGGTGCTATCGGTTGGCCGGCTGGAGCGATACAAGGGTCACTCCCGGCTGGTCGGCGCCTGGCCTCGTGTGCTCGAGCGCTTGCCCACGGCTCGCCTGGCGATCGTCGGCACTGGACCCGACAGGTCGATGCTCCATGGGCAGGTCGACAGACACAACCTGCGAGGGTCAGTTCAGCTTCTCTCCGTGCCGCCGGGAGATCGCCAGGCAATGTCGGACCTGCTGGGTCAGGCGCAGCTGGTGGTCCTCATGAGCGACTACGAAGCGCATCCGGTGGCAATCGCGGAGGCCCTGGCCCTGGCTCGTCCGGTGCTCGTGGCCGAATCCACCGGGCTGCGCGAGCTGGTGACTGCGGGAATGGCTGCCGGCGTATCGCCATCGGCCACGGACGACGAGCTGGCTGACGCGATCCTCAAGGCGCTGGCGGATGGTCGCCGCGTCGACCGGTCCAGCCTTCCCACCTGGGATGACTGCGCGGCCCGGGTTGGAGAGGTCTATCGA
>CAYVLM010000291.1:0-3092 GCA_964452225.1 uncultured Steroidobacteraceae bacterium
GGAAGTGGGCCACGACGTAGTCGTACGTCTTCGCAAACCAGTCGGCCGCCCAATTCGAAGTGGAGGCTTGCGAGCACCTGGCCGGCGATTCGAACCTCTTCGGGTGTCCGGCTGGCCCAGGCCAGTTTCGCCGGCCTGACCGGCTACTTCGGCACACCCTTCCCGGCCCCCGAGTGGCGGAGGCCGTTCCGTACGGCACCCTGAACCGGCCGGCGCGTCCGCGCAGGTGTCCGCCGTTTGCAGGTGGGACAACTAACGGCCAATAAGGCACCGGTGCGGCCGCCAATGCGGTGTCCCGTTGGCCGCCATGTGTCGTAGCGGACGAATCTCGGCCATTGGGGCAGGCTCCAAGCCGCCCGCTTGTCCGTTAGTTATCCAGGGTGCAAACGCAGACCAGGCGGGTGCCATCCGTCCGAGGATCGGACGGTCAGGCGAGCTCCACCGAGCGCTTGGCGAGACCGAACCAGTAGCCCTCGATCCGTGTCTCGGGCGGGGCGTCCGGCCGGGCCGAGGCCCCGAGCGCCACGAACAGCGGCGCGAAGTGCTCGGTCGTCGGGTGCGCGTACGGCATGCCGGGCGCCTTCTCGCGGAAGGCCATCAGCTCGTCGACGTCGCCACGGGCCAGGGCCTCTGCCGCCCATCGGTCGAACTCCACCGACCAGGCCGGCGCGCCCGGACGCCCGAGCATGTACTCGTGGACGAACGGCAGACCGTGGGTCATGAATCCCGAGCCGATGACCAGCACGCCCTCGTCGCGCAGCGGCGCCAGCCGCTGGCCAAGGGCGAAGAGGTGCTCCGGGTCGAGATCGGGCATGGACATCTGGAGTACCGGGATGTCCGCGTCGGGGAACATGGCGGTCAGCGGCACCCATGCTCCGTGGTCCAGGCCACGGTTCGTGCGGACAACCGCCTCGCCATCCGGCATCAGCGCCGCCACCTTCTCCGCCAGCGCCGGGGCCGGCGGGGCGTCATAGCGCATCTCGTAGTAGTGACGCGGGAAGCCATAGAAGTCGTAGACCAGTGGCACCGGCGTCGTGGCGCCCAGGGTCACCGGGGCGGACTCCCAGTGGGCGCTGACGATGAGGATCTCCTTCGGGCGGGGCAGGCCCGCCGCCCAGCCGGTGAGCTCCGTCATCCAGGTCCCGTCCTCCAGGAGAGGTGGGGCACCGTGGCCAAGAAAGAGCGCGGGCAGGCGCGCACCGCCGGAACGGTGGGGCTCAGGGTCGGTCTGCAGCTCGGCCGCAGCCTCGGGGGCGGGTCGCGGGTCGTTCACTATGCAACTAGTTTAGCGCGGTACCGTTCCCGTGTCGCGGGACCCCGGCGCCGGGGGATGCGTCAGATCTCGGCGGCTGCCTCCTGCTGACCGCGCAGCTTGGCGATCTGCCGGCGAATCTGCCGCACGGTCGTCACCAGGCGCAGCACCAGGAAGGCGATCACCACCCCCCGGAGGAACGGTCGCACGCGGTCGAACCGCGGGTGGTCCAGGGGATCCTTCTTCTCCTCGCGCCGACGGCGCAATCTCAAGCTGGGCATGCATACCTCCTTGGCTCCCCGGCGGAATCGTCCCCTGCCGATGCCGACGCCCCAAGGGCCGCTGGTCACGAAGGCGGCAGGCCGCCGTGCGTGAGGAGAGGCCCCAGCTGTGCCCTGGGCTCGCAATACGATTCCGAACGTTTCGTGGCCTGGCACCTGGCCGGAAACCACGGATCCGCCCGCGCACGGCGCCAGTGCTGCAGCCGGTCTACAGCTTCGCGATAGCCGCGGCGCCCAGGGCGATGGTCGGCTCGCGAAGGCTTTCCCGGCCTGTGGACCGATCCTGCGACCCGCGCTCAACCCCGCCGAGTGTCAGATACTGGAACGGTTCCCGAGCGGCAAGGTGGCTGGAGGCAATGAGGAACGAGTTCGGACCCAACCAGGAGCGGGTCGACGCGCTGCTGGTGCGGCTCGAGAACGTTGACCAGGTGCAGGCCATGTTCCTCGCGGGGCTCACGGCCAACGACCGGGAGCGCCGGCGGGCCCGCGAGGCCATGCTGGCTGCCGCCCGGCGCAGCGGCCGCGAGAAGGAGCTGCACAGGGCGCAGGACGAGGTCAGGCGCTGGGTCAACGGCTGGTTCAGCGGCGGCCCGCAGCTCTCCGGCTACGGCCGCGACGTGACGCCGGGCGAGGCGGCCGTCAACGCAGCTCCGCTCGTGCTGGACGCCATCGGCGCAACCGTCGTCGGCGACCTGCTGACGGCCGAGGACGTCGACACGCTCACCGCTCCATGGCGAGCGCTCTGGGAAGAGCCGGAGACCGCCTGACCGATCTCGGGGGCGTCGCGCGGCCTAGGCCTGGCGGAGGTCGTCCACCCACTTCAGGTTGACGATGAGCGTCTCCGCCTGGTGCTCGTCGGGCTCATCGGCCCGCGAGAAGGTGGCGGCGGTGAGGGGCAGGAACGGACGGGTGGCCCGCAGCATGAGGTCCTGCTCGTGGCCGAGCCTCAGGTGGGCGGTGCCGACCACCGTGTAGGGACCGATGCGGAGCATCACCTGCTGGGGCTGCCTGCGCTCAACGAGCCACGGCCGGCGCACGAGCGGTGGGGGCACGACCATCAGGATCTCGCTGGGCTCGATGTCGATCCACTCGTCCGGCCTGGCACCACCGGGCAGGAAGGAGATCGGAGACCCGCGCTGGAGCGTGTCCGTCGTGCGCTCGGTCTGCGGGCGCACGAACCCGGCCAGGTCCGCGTCCTTGAGCAGGATCCGGATCGGCTCGAGTGGCTCGACGACCTGTGGTGGCGGCGGCGGCGACGGCTCGCCGCCGCGGTGCGGCAGGCGCATGTGCGTGGGTCTCCTAGAGCACCCGACTGTACACCGTACCGTGCCGTGCGGCGATGGTACGTCCCTACCAGTCCGCGTCCGCCCGGTGGGGGCGCGGGTGCCCGCGTCAGCGAGTGGATCGGCCCGAGCCAGGCTGGCGCCCAAGAAACGCGTCAGACCGGTGGTGCAGCAACAGCCGCCGAGAGCCTGGCGCTCAACGCGCGCTCCGTTCGCCGCCATCGCCGGCCCGGACGTGGCGCGTGAACGGGGCAGGCGGGCCGAGCGGGCGGTCAG
>CAYVLM010000292.1:0-3091 GCA_964452225.1 uncultured Steroidobacteraceae bacterium
TTCAGCGCCAGCCCGATCAGAGCGGGCCACCACGTCCGTCCCAAGACCACCCATGCGTAGACGCACAGGCTGGCCAGCCCGGTGAGCCAGCCGAAGACTGCGGGATGCAGGAAGATGGACTCGATGACCTGCAGGCCGCCGCGCTGAGCCGAGTATGCAGGAAGACCAAGCGTCGTGTGGAAGCCGGTCGGGTTCGCCAGCTCCCAGACCCCGAGCAGCAGTGGCACCACGGCCGCGGCCAGGATGACCGTTCCCGTCCGCAGCACGTCCTCGAGGCGCAGGGGCAGCCAGGAGACGAGATAGAAGAAGGCGACGCCCTTGAGCAAGAGCAGGAGCCCTGGGACCCAGATGTCAAGCGGAACACGGGCAACGAGGCTGGAGGCCACCCCGGCCACGGCAACGACGGCCACGGCCCACTCGGCGACGCCGAACCGCAGGCGACCGCGGGGGACCCGGTAGCGCACCAGAACTGCCGCACCCAGGACCAGCAGACCGATCTCGTCGAAATAGCGGAGATCCGCCGGCAGCACCGTCTGGAGCGTGTTCGCCACCAGGCTGAAGAGCAGGAACGTCCCCAGGCCCTCGGCGGGCTGGAACCAGAAGAGGAGGGCGACCACCACGACGGCCACGCCTGGGTCCAGGAACCTTGCCGGCCCGACGCCAAGGCGCGCCACGAGCCACGCGCCCACGATGGCGCCCGCCAGCGCGGCAGCCATGCGCAGCGCCGTCCGACCCAGGGCCGATGCATCGCGAATCACCGCGCCGCATCGTACCGGAGGGGCAAAGGTCGGCGCCTACGCGTGCGAACGCTCCAAGCTCAGCAGCCGTTCGACGAGCCCGGCGATGCGATCGGCCGCATGCCCGTCGAGCGTCCCGAGGTGGGGAGCCAGGGCGGCGCGCGCGTGCGCCACGGCCTCCGCCCGTTGAGCATCGTCGAGGAGCCCGGTCAGGGTGGCCGCCGCGGACGGCTCATCGCTCGCCCCCAGGGCGATCCCCTCCTGGGCGAAGGGGATCGGGGACGGCCTGCCGGCGAGGTCGATGGTGATCGAGGGAACGCCGGCGATCGCGGCCTCGTACACGCTCTGGGAGAAGGGGGTCATCAGCACCCAGGCTTCGGACAGCAGCGCATGGAGATCCCGGTCCCGCTCGATCCGGACGGACACGCCGTTGGGAAGCTGCGCCTCTGCCAGGACCTGCGCCGCGACCGCATCGGTCTCGGTCGGGTGCGGCCTGATCAGCATCTCGCACGGAGCCGCGACACGTGAGGCCGAGATGGCAACTCGCAGGATGCGCGCCTTCTCGGAAAGCGGCACGGCGCGACCGGGACCAGCCGGCTGCGAGGCGAACACGATCCGCCTGGGGAGCAACGGCGTCACCGGCACCTTGGCCATGGCACGGATGAGCGGGTCAAAGCGCAGCGGACCGACCTCCTCGATACGTTCGTCATCCACGCCAGCTGCCCGCATCACCGCCCGCGCCCTGGGACCGTACACCGCCACAAGGTCGTAGCCGATGCCCACGGTCGCCCAGGGATCGGCCGCCTCCCCGTGGGGAAGGTCGAGCGACGGGAGCCCGCGAGCGCGCGCCACGGCGGGGAGCAGCCGGCCCCAGATGCCCGATTCGTTGAAGGCGACCAGCAGCGAGGGCCGGAGGCTGGCGACGGTGCTTCCGAGCTCGGCAGCGCGAAGCGCCAGCCGGGGCAGGGTGGCGACCAGGATGCGGCGCAGCGCATCGGCCCGCTCTGCGTCAAGCTCAATCCAGCCGGCGGTTCCGCGGGCGGCGCGGCGCTGCACCGCGGCAGCGTGACGCGCCAGCCGCCACGGCCAGCGCCCGTCCAGGTGGGTGCCGAGGACGCCTGATGACGCGAAGCGCCCGGAGACCTCCAGGGCCGGGCCGGTGGCCAGCAGATGCACCGCGGGACCGTGGCGGTCCCGCAGCTCGTCGGCCACGAGGCCTGCGAGCCGGGCGTGGATCGAGGCGCTGGCCAGCACCAGCACCCCGCCGATCGGTGCGTCTGCGCGTTGTGACCTGGCGCCCGCGAACGCGGTCCGGACGGACCTCGCGATGCGGACGAACGGCACCGCCGGGTTCGGTGATCGAGTCTGCCGTATGGGCACCGCGGCAGATCCGCTCGCCTCCTGGCGCAGCACGGTGAACAGCGAATGCTCGAGTGCTTGGGCGAGATCGATGCCGCCGACGCGCAAGAGTCCGGGCGTGCGGGCCGCGACCTCGGCGGTCAGGGCGGCGGCAAGCGTCCGCTGGGCCTCGCCGGGCGGGTACTCCGTCACGACGCCTCCCCGCTGGCGGCGCGGCCTGCTGTCAGGCCGCGGAGGCTGAGCAAGGGCCGAAGCCCAATGGCCGCAGCCGCCAGGGCAAAGGCGGCGCCAACCCCAAAGTGAAGGGCGCCCTGCGCCACCGGGTTGGCTGGAAGCACCGTGAGCATCGCGAGCGCCATGGCCACGGCGGCGAGCGCCGCGAGCGCCCCAAGCCGTGCGTAGTCGAGGTGGAGGGGATACCAGTGGCGCGCGTACCACCACGTGGCCGTGGCGAAGAAGCCGTAGGCCACGATGGTCGACCACGCGGCCCCCATGATCCCGACCCTCGGGATCAGGACCAGGTTGAGCCCCACGTTCAGGGTGGCAGACAGCACCGTCAGGATCGCCAGGCGTCCGGTGCGCTTCGTGAGGAAGACCACCGTCACCATCATGGTGTACAGGCCCTGGAGAACCGAGGCGAAGGCGACCACCCGCAGCACGTCAACCGACTGCGAGTAGCGTGATCCCGCCATGACCGTCACCACTTCGGGCGCCAGCGCCGCCAGGCCCACGGCCAGGGCAAGCAGCCCGGCCATCACCAGGGTCGTGATCTGCCGGAAGAGCCTGGGTCCGTACGGCTCCTTGCCCACCCGGTAGAAGTAGGGCGACCAGGCCGAGTTGAAGGAGACCACGATGATGGTGATCACGTAGCCGATCTGGTATCCGAACGAGTACACGCCGATGGCCGCCTGTGCCGCGAGCACGGGCAGGCCGATGAGCAGGCCGATGAGCCACCGGTCCGCGAGACGAAGGGCCCATGCCGACAGCGAGTGCGG
>CAYVLM010000293.1:0-3091 GCA_964452225.1 uncultured Steroidobacteraceae bacterium
CGCAAACTTGATGCTCGACGAGCCGCCGTTAATGGTCAGGATCAGCGGTGTTCCCCGGAGCCGCTGGGTCGGTTGGTTATTCATGCAATCGGATCTCCCGTTTAGCCAGCCGGTAACTGCCCTCGATCATCACCGCCATAGCGACCAACGCCGCCAGCACCCACAACTTTGAGGGTGCGGTGCGCGCCGTCTGCCAAACCAGCGCGCCCAACGCTGCCAGGCACGCGACGGCCCCGGCCGCCGAAATCCAGCCGCGGCTATTTGTCTGAGGTGCGTGAACCGCATTGGCGGTGTTGACTGCAGCGAAGATCAACAGAAACCCGGCGCTGCCCAGCGTCGAGATGCTGGTCAGGTCGAACACGTTGGCGACGAACAGGGTGAGCGCCGCGGTGACCAGCAGCCCCTCGATGGGCTCGCCCCACACCTGTCGCTCGAGGACGCTGGGCAGCTGTCCGTCGCTGGCGATGGTGTAGCTCAGTCGCGCTGCCCCGTAGAAGGTTGCGTTGATGGCGGAGGCGGTCGAGAGCATGGCCGCAATGGCGATCAGGGTGAAGCCACCCTGGCCGAGGAAAGGCCTTGCCGCCTCGGCGAGGGCGTAATCCCTGGCCGCCACGATCTGGTCGACGGGAAGGTTGCCGACGGTGACCAGCGCCACGAGCACGTAGAGGACGATCACCGAACCCACGGCGATGTAGTACGCGCGGGGCAGAATCCGGGCCACGTCATCGACGTCCTGCGCTGCGTTGGCGATCAGCTCGAAACCCTCGTAGGCCAGGAAGATGATCATCCCGCCCGCCACGAGCTCAAGGGGCGGTGACCACGAGGTGGGCGTGACGTTGGCCGCCTGGATGCCGGCCACTCCCGTCCCCACGAAGAGTGCGAGGATCGCGATCTTCACGGCCACGATCCAGGTCTCGGCGCGGCCGATGACGTCGGCGCTGAGCAGGTTCAGCACCGTGATCGCCAGGACGGCCAGCGTGATCAGCACGTGCCGCCCGGTCTCCTGCCACCCGGCGGGCAGGAAGGTGGCCCCGTAGCTGCCGAAGGCCAGGGCGTACAGGGACAGCATGACGATGTAGCTCAGCCACAGCAGGACGTTCAGGCTGCCGGTGAGCGCTCCCGATCCGAAGGCGCGGTCAAGGAAGGTGACCGTCCCACCACGGCTCGGGTAGGCGACCGAGAGCTTCGCGTACGCGTAGGTGGTGAGGAGCGCAACCGACCCCGCCACCATGAAGGCGATCGGTGTGCCTCCGTGCGCGAGCTGCACCGCAAGCCCGAGCACGGCGAAGATTCCACCGCCCACCATGCCACCGATGCCGATGGCGACCACAGACCAGATGCCGATGGTGCGGTTGCCTCGTTCGCTCATGGGTGCCGACTATACTCAGCCGCAGTCCGACGCCTCGAGGAGTCCACGACTGCCTTCCGCCGATGATCCGCGTCCACGCAGCCGCCCCGGCGGGACCGCCGCGGGCGCGTTCGGGCGGGTGCTCGGCGGCCTGTACGGCGCCGTCTGCGGCGACGCGCTGGGCGCCGTCACCGAGATGCTGTCGCGGAACCAGATCGTGGCCACCTACGGCCGCCTCGAGCAGATGCTCCCCCCGGACCTGAGCCCGTTTGCCGCCGGACGGGGCGCCGGCCAGGTCACCGATGACGCCAGCCAGCTGATCGCCCTGGCGCGCGTGATCGCGCGCACCGACCGACTCGCTCCGGCCGATGTCGTGGCGGCCCTGCTCGAGTGGGCATCGGACGACGAGATGCTGCAGCGCTTCGCCGGGCCCACGACCCGGGCGGCCATCGCCCAGCTGCGGGCCGGCGCCGATCCCATCGAGGTCGGCCGCGATGCAACCGGCTTCATGCGCGGAACCAGCGACGGGGCCGCGATGAAGGTGGCGCCGGTGGGCTGGGCGCACCCCGATGACCTGCCCTCGGCAGCTCGCGACGCCGTCACCGTCTGCCTGCCGACCCATGCCACCGTCACCGCCATGGCCGGAGCGTGCGCCATCGCCTGCGGCGTCGCGCGGGCCATGGCCGCCGACGCTGACCCCGCGTCTGTCGTGGAGGCCTGCCGCTGGGGAGCGACCCAGGGAGAACGGCTCGGCCTCGAGCACGGCCGGGACGTGGCCGGCCCATCGGTCGGCGAGCGGATTCAGCTCGGTCTCACGCTGGCGACCTCGGGCGGCGATCCTTGGGCGGCGGTCGATCGGATCGCCCGCACCCTGGGTTCCGGGCTCCACTCCGCCGAGGCGGTCCCGGCCGCGGTTGCCGCCTTCGCGGCCGCCGGGGGTCGCCCTCGCGAGGCGATCATCCTGGCCGCGAACCTCGGCGACGACACCGACACCGTCGCCTGCATGGCGGGCGCCCTGGCCGGGACGCTCGCGGGAATCGACGCCATCCCGACCGACTGGCGAACGCTGGTGACCGAGGCAAACGGCCTCGAGCTCGAACCGCTGGCCGCCGAGCTCGTCGCGCGCCATGGCTGACGGGCCGGGGACGGTGCCGCGTCCGTCCGTCGCGGTCTTCATCCCCGTGCCCTGCATCGACCGCTACCTGTCCGTGCCGGCGCTGCCCGGGGCTGGCTGGAAAGTCCCCGGAGAGGACCTCGGCGACCTGGACGGCGGCGTCGGAGGCAACTTCGCCGTCGCGGCGGCCCGCCTCGGGGCAACGGTGCATGCCATCGGCTGGGCAGGGCGGGACGGGCCGAGCCGCCGGGCCGTGGAGGCGCTTCAGCACGAGGGAGTGGACGTCTCGCTCATCCGCACGCGGAGCAGCTACCCGCCCTACCGGACGACCGTGCTCGTCGACGAACGCGGCGAGCGGGGCGTTGTGCTGCTGCCCCCTCCCGAGAGCCCGGAGCGCCTCGAGCCCGACTGGCCCGGCGCCCTCGCGGCTCTGGCCCCTGCCCTCTGCTACGTGGGCCCCTGGGATGGGCTGGCGGCCCGGATGGCGGCGGCAGCCCGCGCCGCCGGCGTCGCGGTTGCGGCGACCCTCGAGGCCGACAGCGCCGACGCGGCCGACCTCGACTGGACGACGCTGCAGCCGGTCGAGCTTCTCTTTCTCAGCCGTGAGGCGGCCATCACCTTCGGCTGGT
>CAYVLM010000294.1:0-3088 GCA_964452225.1 uncultured Steroidobacteraceae bacterium
GCTGCCGATCGTGTCGCGTGTCTCGTCGATGTACCGCCACATCCGCTCCAGGTACCGCTCGCGCCCGAGCGACTGCCGGGACTCGCCCTCCTCCGCGAGCAGCCGATCGAGCACGAACTGGGCCGCGATACCGGCGTGGTCGACGCCGGGCAGCCAGAGCGTGTCGTCGCCGCGCATCCGGTGGTAGCGGACCAGGATGTCCTCCACGAAGGCGGTCAGGGCATGCCCCAGGTGCAGCGCGCCGGTGACGTTCGGGGGCGGCTGGATGATCACGAACCGCTCCGTGCCGGCGGCCGCGTCGGCGGCCGGGGCGAAGGCCCCGCTGTCCACCCAGCGCTCGTAGATCCCCGGTTCGACCGCCGCGGCGTCGTAGCGCGGGGCGAGCTCGCTCTTCGTCGACGTCATCGGTCTGCTCCTCGTGCGCCGTCCATCAAGAAACCCGCCCGTCGAAGGACGAGCGGGTTTGCACGTGGTACCACCTTCGTTCAGCGCCTGGAGGCGCCCTCGGTCCCGCGGTATCGGGCGGACCCGTCCGGCTCGCGTGCGACCTTCCCCCTCTCGTGTCCGGGCGGGCTCTCAGCCTGGTTCGACCCGCCCTCTCTAAAGGCCGATGGAGGGGTACTCCTCACGGTCAGCGCCGTCCGGCGAGTCTAGCACAGGCCCGGACCGACTCCCGGCGAGGGCGCAGGGCCGACTCTCAGCGGCCTCGCTGCACCGCGACGCGCAGCGAGCCGTCCGCCTGCCGCTCGATCTGAGCCGTCCCGTTCTCGATCTCGCCGATCGCAGCGACCAGGTCGAAGTTCTCCTCGTGCGTGGCGCGGTAGACGAACTCGCCGGTCGGGCCCAGGCTCAGCGAGATGCCGTGAACCCCTTCCACCCGCTCGAGCGCCTGCTTGAACGAGGTGATGGCGCCGAAGCTGCCAAGGCCGGAAACCATGATCGCCGTCGCAACCTCGCCGCCCGGTCCCGGGGACGCGACCGTGGCCGCGGGCTCCTCCGCCGGAGCAGTCGCCCCGATGCGCGCGTCCAGCTGGGCAAGGCGTTCGGCCAGGCCGATGCCGTCTCGAGCGGGCTCCTCTTGGCCGGCTCCCGCGCTCGCCTCGGTGTCGCTCGCCTCGGTGTCACTCGCCTCGGTGGCGCTCGCCTCGGGAATGCCCAGGGCATCCATCCGCTGGCGCAGGGTCTCCGCCGAGCTCTCGGCGCCGAACGCCGTGGGCGTCTGGGTCTCGAACTCATCGGCGTCATCGGTTGTCGGGGTGTCTGCCACCGCCGTGGCGGCTTCGCTGGTTTCGTTCACCGTGCTCGCCTCGGCCTCTTCGACCGCGTCAGCGGCGGGAGCGGGAGCCCATTCGTCGACGGGCGGCGTCGCATCGGCCGACTCGTCAACCGAAACCGTCTCATCGGCCGAAACCGTCTCCTCCGGCGCAGGCTCGACCTCCACCGCAGGCTCCTCCGCCGCAGACGTCTCGTCCGTGGCAGCGGCGACTGTGGCGTCGGTGGTACCTGCTTCCGCGGGGGGCTCAGGGACACCAAGCTCGGGGGGCCGGGGCATGCGCTTGGCCGCGGTTCCGAAGACGGCAGGGTCGCGAATGTCGTGCAGCTGGCTGAAGAAGGCGGCCAGCTCGCGCTCGTAGTCGGCGACTCGCGACTGCATCTCCTCGATCTGGTGCTGCGACCGCTCCTCGTGGGCTGCCAGCTGCTGGGTCAGCTGCTCACGCCGGCTCTCGGTCCTGGCCCGTCCCTCCGCCTCGACGCGCTCGGTCTCCGTCCGGACCCAGTCGGTGATCCCGGTGATATCGAGGTCGGCCTTGCTGCGCAGCTGCTCGGCCTCTTCCGCGGACCGCGAGCGCAGCCGGTCGATCGCCTCGTCCACGGCGGACTTCAGGCTGCTGACGCTGGTCTCGCGCTGCCGGTCGGCCACCTCGCGCATGGCCGAGATGAGGCTCGCCAGCAGGGCGTTGTCCTCCTCGGACATCGGCGCCGGCGTGGCGTCTCCGCCGACGGCCTGCCCGGTCCCGGCGCTCTCGGTCGAAGCCGGCTGGCCAGCATCGGGCTGTGCGGACTCCGTCTGCGCAGTTTCGGTCTGCGCCGTTTGGATGGCAGCGGCCTCCGGTTCGGTGGCGGTAGCCTCCACCTCGGCCGGCTCTTCGTCCGCGCCTTCCTCGTGTGACCACGGAAGGCGTATCCCAGACCTGCGTGGCGTCTGCGTCATTGGATCGGTGGCTCCTCGCTCATTGGGGGGGTGACGCTGGGCACCATCCTACCGCCGGTCGCGCCCACTACCCGACGCGACGGAAGTACTGTCCCGAAACCCCGGACGTACCCCTCGCCGAGTTAGCTACCATCGTCGCCATGACCTCCTGGCTGGAGAGCCTCGGCGTGCCGGGCGGCTGGGCGGCGACCCTGGCGACCGTCACGAAGGTCGCCGTCATCGCGATCGCCGCCTACGTCGCGTGGTACTTCGTGCGCATCGGCATCGGCCAGGTCGCGCGGCACCTGCTCGAGCGCGAGGCGGAGCAGGAGACGGCGGGCGTTTCCCGGGAGGAGATGGAGCGCCGGATCCACACCCTGGAGCGAATCATCGCCCGCTGGGCAGGGGTGGTCATCGCCCTGATCGCGGGCCTGACCGTGCTGGACGGGTTCGGCGTGAACATCGCCCCGGCCATCGCCGGCCTCGGGGTGGCGGGCATCGCGATCGGCCTCGGAGCGCAGGAGCTGGTGCACGACTGGCTGGCGGGCATCTTCGTCATCGTCGAGAACCAGTACAACGTCGGCGACGTCGTCCAGGTCGGCGGCGTGGCCGGGGTCGTCGAGGGGTTCAGCCTGCGCCGGACGGTCCTGCGCGACCTCGACGGGGTGGTCCACTCGGTCCCGAATGGCCAGATCACCGTGGCGAGCAACATGACCCGCAGCTGGGCGCGGGTGAACCTCGACGTGGAGGTCGCCTACGACACGGACATCGAGCGCGCCACGTCGGTGCTCAACGACATCGGCCAGGCGATCCAGGCCGACCCCGCATGGGGTGACAAGCTCCTGGAGGCACCGAGCGTGGCCCGGGTGAATGACCTTGGCGACTCGGGCGTGATGA
>CAYVLM010000295.1:0-3066 GCA_964452225.1 uncultured Steroidobacteraceae bacterium
CTTCAGCAGAGCCTCCCGGCCGGATGGCTCCTCGACGGCATCCGCTGCGCGTCGAGCGGCCTGAAGCCCGATCAGCGCTCCGATGCATGGCAGGCCGTGGCGCGCGCCGCCAATGGGGCCAGCATCACCGGTTCGGGGCTGACGGCCTTCGCAGCGCTCGACGACCTGCAGGCACGCATCGGCTCCGGGACGCTCGCGCCGTCCGCAGAGGGTTGACGCGCTGCCGACAATCCGGGCACAGGCTCGGAGGACCAGGTGACCCAACGTCAGACAGTCGACGACCTGCTCAGCGCAGCTCGAGCCCGCCTTGATCGGCTGGACCCCGGCGACGCCCTGGCGGCCATGCGCAATGGCGCCCTCATGGTCGACACGCGCTGCGCCGACGCCCGGCGCGAGCTGGGGGTGATCCCCGGCTCGGTCCACGTGCCGCTCTCGGTCCTCTTGTGGCGGGCCGATCCATCCTCCGGCCATGACGACCCGCGCCTCTCCAATGGGGAACGCAGGCTGATCCTGCTCTGCGCGGACGGCTACTCGTCGAGCATCGCCGCGGCGACGCTCCACGACCTCGGCTTCGCCGACGCGACCGACGTGGTCGGCGGATTCACCGCCTGGGCCGCCGCCGGTCTCCCCGTCGAGCCGCTCGCCCCGTAGCAGCACCCGGATCCGCCCGCCCACCAGTGCCGGCTGGCCTGTCTGGGGGCTGATGGACCCGGGCCACTGGGTCCCAAGCGGCCCGGCAGGAGAGCCTGTTTGGCAATTCCTGCCCTGTGATCGATTCCGTTTACATGGCGAAAGGAATCAATCCACCCAAAGGTCCCAGACCCAAGCCGGCCCATGGACGGAGCTTCGTGCCACGATGAACGACATTGATCCCGGCTTCCTTTCCGTGCTCATGCAGCACGGCATCTCGCGGAGGACCTTCCTCAAGTTCACGGCAGGCATGGCAGCAACCCTCGCCCTGCCCGCCACCTTCGGCCCGCGCATCGCCAAGGCGATCGCGGCGTCCGGGCGCGTGCCGGTGATCTGGCTCGAGGGCCAGGACTGCGCCGGCAACACGGAAGCGTTCCTCCGCGCATCTCACCCGACGGCCGCCGAGCTGGTGCTCGACGTGCTCTCACTCGACTACCACGAGACGATCATGGCGCCCTCGGGCGCTGCCGCCGAAGCGTCGAAGGCGTCGACGCTGCAGAACTACCCGAACGAGTACGTGCTGGTGGTCGAAGGTTCCATCCCCCTCGCCGACGACGGCATCTACTGCACCGTCGGCGGCCGCACCTTCAAGTCGATCGTCCAGGATGCCGGCGCGAACGCGCTCGCCGTGATCGCGGTCGGCACGTGCGCCTTCGACGGCGGCCTGCCCGGCGCGAGCGGCGGACCGACCGCGGCGGTTGGCGTGAAGGACCTGCTGCCCGGCAAGACCGTGATCAACCTTCCCGGCTGCCCGCTGAACGTGGAGAACCTGACCGCCACCATCGTCCACTACCTCACCTTCAAGGAGTGGCCTGCGCTGGACTCGGCCGGGCGACCGCTCTTCGCCTACGGGCAGCTGATCCACGACCAGTGCGAGCGGCGCGCCCACTTCGAGCAGGGCGAGTACGTGCTGGCCTGGGGCGACGAGGGACACCGCAAGGGCTGGTGCCTGTACAAGATGGGCTGCAAGGGCCCGGAGACGTTCGCCAACTGCCCGACCGCCCGCTTCAACGAGCGCACGAGCTGGCCGGTCAAGGTCGGCCACGGCTGCGTGGGCTGCACCATGCCGGCGTTCTGGGACCAGATGACGCCGTTCTACCGGCGCCTCCCGACTCCGCCTCCGTTCGGCACGGAGGTCACGGCCGACCAGATCGGCATTGGCCTGGTTGGAGCCGTGGCCGGACTCACGGCGGTTCACGCCGGCGTGAGCTACGCCCGGGGTCGGCGGCAGGCGAGCGCCGCAGCGGCGGCAGAGGCGGCATCGTCAGAGGGGGCGGCCAGTGCCGCATCCAGCACTCTCGAGCCGCCACCGCCAGAGCCCGCACCGTCGGAGCCCGCACCGTCCGAACCGGAGTCGAGCGAGGAGACTGAGCGATGACGCGCATCGCGATTGACCCGATCACCCGCATCGAGGGGCACCTGCGCATCGAGGTCGACGTCAACAACGGCGTCGTCACCGACGCATGGAGCTCCGGCACGATGTTCCGCGGGCTGGAGCTGATCCTCCGTGGGCGGGATCCACGCGACGCGTGGGTCTTCGCCCAGCGGGCCTGCGGCGTGTGCACCACGGTGCACGCTCTCGCATCGGTTCGCGCCGTCGAGAACGCCCTGCAGATCCAGATCCCGCGCAACGCGCGGATGATCCGCAACCTCATCGCGGCGATCCAGTACATCCAGGATCACGTGATCCACTTCTACCACCTGCACGCGCTGGACTGGGTGGACGTGGTGTCGGCGCTCTCGGCGGACCCGGCCGCCACGGCGCAGCTGGCAGGCTCGCTGAGCGACTGGCCGACGAACTCGACCGGCAACTTCAAGCAGGTCCAGGCCAGGCTCAAGACCTTCGTCGACTCGGGCCAGCTCGGTCCGTTCGCCAACGGCTACTGGGGCCACCCGGCCTACAAGCTCCCGCCCGAAGCCAACCTGATGGCGGTCTCGCACTACCTCGAGGCGCTGGACTGGCAGCGCAACGTGATCAAGATCCAGGCGCTGCTCGGCGGCAAGAACCCGCATCCGCAGTCGTATGTCGTGGGTGGCATGGCGATGGGCGTCGATCCCAACTCGCCGACCGCCCTGACAACCCGCCGCCTCTCGGAGATCACCCAGCTGGCGACCACTGCCCAGACCTTCGTGGAGCAGGTCTACCTCCCCGACGTGCTGGCCGTCGCCGGCTTCTACAAGGACTGGGCATCGATCGGTTCGGGCATCGGCAACTACCTCGCCTACGGCGACTTCCCGCAGGACGACTCCGGCAACCCCGAGGGCTTCTACCTGCCCCGAGGGATCATCCTCAACCAGGACCTGTCCAAGGTCCAGCCGGTCGTGCAGTCATCGGTCGCGGAGTCGGTGAGCCACTCGTGGTACACGTACGACGGA
>CAYVLM010000296.1:0-3064 GCA_964452225.1 uncultured Steroidobacteraceae bacterium
CACCTGGTGCCCCGAGGCACGGGTCGCCAAGCGGGAGCTGATCGAGGCTGCGGGATACCGGCAGGTACGCTGGTTCTTCGAGATGGAGCGCAACGGGCTCCACGCCGTCGAAATGGTGCCGATGCCGGAGGGGCTGGAGATCCGGCCCATCGGGACGGACCGTGCCTCGCTGCGGCGCCTGTTCGACGCCGACGCGGAGGCGTTCCAGGACCACTGGGGCGGATTCCCCGCCACGGACGCCAGGTTCGCGGAGTGGTTGGATGAGCCGGACATGGACCCGTCACTCTTCGTTGTCGCCTGGGACGGCGACGAGATCGCCGGCGCGTCGATCAACGCGATCTACCGCCATGACAACGAGGCGTTCGGGCGCCGCCGGGGATGGCTGGACAGCGTCTTCGTGCGTCGTCCCTGGCGTCGACGCGGGCTGGGCGCCGCGCTGGTCGCCTGCTCGCTGGTCGTGCTGCGGGATGCGGGGATGGACACCGCGATGCTCGGCGTCGACGCCGATAACCCCACGGGAGCGCTGGGCATCTACGAGCGGGCGGGCTTCACCGTCGCGACCCGCTCGGCCGCCTATCGAAAGCCGATGGGGCCCGTGGAGGGAGCGACATGACCGTGCGACGCTCGGGACTCCAGGACGGCGTCCCCGACGTGCAGGACCCCCCGGAGATTGACGGCCTCCGGTTCCGCACCCTGCGGCGGCCTGACGACATCGGTCCGATGGTCGACCTCGTCAACCGTTGCGCCGAGGCCGACGGCGTTCCGGAGCGGGATACGACGGAGGAGTGGATGAACCGGCTGGAGCACGACAGCCGTCTCGATCCGGAGCGGGACGTGCTGCTGGGCGAGGTGCGCGGGTCGCTGGTGGGCTTCACCTTCGGCGGCTGGGAGCCGGACAACGATGGCGGCCGCAACTACGGGACGTGGGGCGCGGTCGATCCGGACTGGCGTCGTAGGGGGCTCGGAACGGCATTGCTGCGATGGACCGAGGTGCGCCAGCGCCAGGTTGCGGCCGGCCACCCCGCCGAGGCCGACAAGCGGCTTGAGAGCTGGTGCTGGGTGCAGGAGGCGTCGCGAGCCGCGGTGCTCGAGGCGAACGGCTACAGGGCCATCCGCTACTGGTTCACCATGGAGCGGCCGACGCTCGACGACCTGCCCGAGCCCGAGTTCCCGGACGGCGTGGAGGTGCGACCGGTTCGCGAGGAGCACCTGCGGCAGATCTTCGACGTCGAGGTCGCGGCGTTCCGCGACCACTTCGGCGGGATCGACGACACGCCGGAGGCGTTCGAGCGGCTGGTGCGCGACCCGCGCCGGGACTCGTCGCTGTGGGTGGTCGCCTGGCGCGGCGACGAGATCGTCGGCGAATCGCTGAACCGCGTCAACGGAGCCGAGAACGCGGCGCTGGGGATCGCGCGCGGGTGGATCAACGCCGTCGGCGTCCTGCGCCCATGGCGAAGGAAAGGGATCGGTCGCGCCCTGGTGCTGGAGGGGATGCGCATCCTGCGCGATGCCGGGATGACCTCTGCCGGCCTCGCAGTCGACGCGGAGAATCCGCACGGTGCGCTCGGCCTCTACGAGAGTCTCGGGTTCGCGGTCAGCCAGCGGGGACGCATCTACCGCAAGCCGCTCAATCCGTAGGCGGAGGCTGCGATCAGCGCGACAGGCCGAACGGGCTGGTCGGCCAGGGTCGGACAGCCCTTCTCCGCACGGTCACGGTGGCTGATTCTCCGCGCGCACACTCTGCAGAGGGGAACCCGCTCATGCGACACAGCCTGGTTAGCCCCGGGCCGACGGGTGTCGCCGCGACCGCCCTGGTCAGCCTCTTCCTGCTCGTATCCGCCTGCGGCTCGCCTGGCTCACCCGGGGTGCCATCGGGCTCCGCGCCGGCGACTGTGGCCACTCCCGCCGCCACGGCGGGGTCGGAAGCCGGTACGCCGCTCATCGTTGACACCGACATGTCGTCGGACGACGTGCTGGCGCTCGCCTACCTGTTCGGGCAATCGCCAGGTGACCTGCGCGCTGTCACGGTCTCGGGGACCGGTGTCGGCCGCTGCCCGCCTGGCGCCGCGAACGCGGCCGCCCTCGCCGAAGAGCTCGGAGCCTTGGTCCCCACCGCCTGCGGGCAGTCCGAGGCCGTGGGTAGCGGGCACCAGGTCCCGGACCCCTGGCGCGACGCCTCGGACGGGCTCTACGGGCTGGCCGTCTCCGCGGCCACCGCGCAGGCAGAGGACGCCGGCGCGGTCGACCTCATGGCCCGCATCCTCGCCGTCAGCGACCGGCCGGTCGAGATCCTGGCCCTCGGGCCACTCACCAACCTTGCCGGGCTGGTCGATACGCATCCGGAGCTTGTGCCGCGGATCGGTCGGGTGGTGATGATGGGCGGCGCACTGAACGCCGCGGGCAATGTCGGCGCCGCGGTGAGCCCGGGGTCACCCGAGTGGAACGTCTGGAGTGATCCGGTGGCGGCGGCGCAGGTCTTCTCCTCCGGAGTGCCGATCGTCATGGTGCCCCTCGACGCCACTCGGGACGTGCCGCTCACCGGCGGCGTCTTCGCCGAGCTCGCGCGGGATCACCGGGCGGGCGGCGCAGACCTCGCCTACGAGCTCCTGGTGCGCAACCCGTTCCTCATCGGTCCGGGCCAGTACCTGTGGGACCCGCTGGCTGCCGTGGTGCTCGGCTACCCGGAGGCGGCGAGCCTGCGCGCGATGCGGGTTCGGATCGGCACCGCCGGCGAGGATCTGGGACGAACGATCGGCGACGGGACGGGCACGACGATCAGCGTGGCCACCGCCGCGAACCCGCGCGCATTCAGCGACCGCTTCTACGGCGGCCTCCGCCTGAGCCCGCTCCGGGCGACGCCCTTCACAACCGCCGGCTCGCTGGCTGTGACCTATGACGGCGCGCGTTGCCTCGTCGACAATCCCCCGGCCGCCGCCGGGTTCTACTCGGTGCGCTTCACCGATGCGACCGCGACCGGGGAGCAGGCCGCGATCGTTACCCTGCACCCCGGCCACACGTGGCAGGAGGTGGTCGACTTCGCGGCAACCATCCGGCAGCAGACGGC
>CAYVLM010000297.1:0-3053 GCA_964452225.1 uncultured Steroidobacteraceae bacterium
GTCCTGTCGCACGGCAAGGACCTGCTGGTCCTCAAGCTCGTCGCCCACGGCGATGACGTGATCCGCGTCTACGGCCTGGAGGATCTCGCCGCGCACGTCTGGATCGGCCACCATCGGTATCCGACCAAGGGGCGGGTCTGGCATCCGGGCGGCGCGCACCCGTTCGTCGGCCTGCACGAGGCGCTGGTCCACAACGGCGACTTCGCGAACTACGCCTCCATCTGCGCCCACCTTGCGCAGCGCAACCGGTACCCCCACTTCCTGACCGACACCGAGGTGGCGGCGCTCCTCTTCGATCTCCTGCACCGCACCTACGGGTACCCGCTCGAGTACGTCATCGAGGCCCTGGCGCCCACCACCGAGCGCGACTTCGCCCTGCTGCCGGCGGACAAGCAGCGCATCTACCGGCTGCTCCAGGCCAACCACCTGCGCGGCTCGCCGGACGGGCCGTGGTACTTCCTCATCGCCCAGTCGGTCGCGCAGGCAGCTCGGCGTGAGCGCGAGCTGCGCCTGATCGGGATAACCGACACGTCCATGCTCCGCCCGCAGGTCTTCGCACTGCAGTCTGGCGAGGCGACGGTTGGGGTGGCTGCCAGCGAGAAGCAGGCAATCGACGCCCTGCTCGAGTCGCTCTCCCGCGAAGATCCGCGCTTCTGGCCGCGGGCCGACCGCTACTGGAGCGCCCGCGGCGGGAGCCATACCGATGGCGGCGCGTTCGTTTTCTCCGTCCGCCGGACCGATGCCGGCGCCACCGTGGTCACCCATGACAAGTTCGGACGGGCCATCGAGGCCGATGCGGGGCGGGTGCGAGTGGCGACCAACGGCTCGAGGGTGCGTCCGGTGGCTCTGCCCGACGGCGACGCGGAGGTCGTGGTGGCGAGCATCACGACGGCCCTCGCCTCCGGCGATGCGGACGGTGTGCGCGGGTCGCTGGCCGCGGTGGTCGCCAGCGGCCGAGGCAACGACGCCGACCGCGATCGCGCCCTCGCGGTGCTGGCCGCGCTCAGCGACCGGCGCTACCCGGTGCGGCCGCTGAAGCGGAGCGCCTTCCTGTCGCTGGTGGACGAGGCGGTCCTCGGCGTTGTCGACGCCGTTCGCCGCCGTCCGTCAGGCCGGTTCCGCTGGGCCGGCGCCGGAAAGTCGGTGACCAGGAAGGGCGACCCGGCAGCCGTGACCCTGGTGATCGACGCCAGGGACCTGCCGGCCGAGGGGGAAGGGTCACCCGCCGCGCGGCTGGTCGCCGCCCACCGGCAGGGGTTCCGCCGCTTCGTGGTGGCGGGCGCCCATGGCCACCGCTTCATCGGCAGCGGGCTGGGACCCGCGACGAACGGAACCCGGATCGAGGTCTTCGGCTCCTCGGGCGACTACCTCGGCTCGGGGATCGACGGCGCGGAGCTGGTCGTCCACGGATCCGGCCAGGACCAGCTGGCGCAGATCCTCAAGGCCGGCACCCTGGTCGTCCACGGCGACGTGGGCCAGACCTTCATGTACGCAGCCAAGGGCGGCGACGTCTTCGTGCGGGGCAACGCCGCCGGGCGGCCCCTGATCAACGCCGTCGGGCGGCCGCGGGTCGTCATCAACGGAACCTGCCTGGACTACCTGGCGGAGTCGTTCATGGCCGGCGACCCCCTCAACGGGGGCGGGTTCGTGATCCTCAACGGCATCGGCCTCGACGAGGACGGCGAGATCGTCGAGCTGCCCGAGCCGTACCCGGGCGGGAACCTCTTCTCGCTCGCCTCCGGGGGCGCCATCTACCTGCGCGACCCGCGAGGGACGGTGGGAGAGGAGCAGCTCAACGGTGGCGGCTTCGCCCGGCTGACCGACGGCGACTGGGCCGCCATCCTGCCCCACCTCGTGCGCAACGAGCGCCTCTTCGGCATCGAGGTCGACCGGCTCCTCACCGTCGGCGGACGCCAGCGCAAGCCCACGGAGGTCTACCGCGTCATCCGCCCGGCGGCCCACGCCGCGCTCACCCCGGAGGAGGCCTGGGTCCGCCCGGAGGGTTGACAGACCCCGGTCGGGGACCCTTCTGATGCGAACGGCGGCGTGGTGGATAATCTGAGGCCGATGTCCCCGCCTC
The DNA here is from genome assembly GCA_964452225.1 of uncultured Steroidobacteraceae bacterium. GTDB lineage: Bacteria > Chloroflexota > Limnocylindria > QHBO01 > QHBO01 > CAVXEH01. The sequence goes on from CAYVLM010000297.1 coordinate 2,081, forward strand.
CCGATCGGGTTCCTCCCACAACCGTGCTTCGCGCGCCCGGCGGAAGCGCACTCGACCCGCTGGTGCAGCCCCAGTGCTCGCTGTCGGTGCACCTGCGCCGTGTGACCGGCGGCGTCGTGGGTCGCGCGACCGAGCTCGCCGCCATCCGCCAGGCGATCGCCGAGGCGAAGACGCGCCTGTCGGCGATCACGCTGGAGGGGGAGCCGGGCATCGGCAAGACGCGGCTCCTCCTGGCCGCCGCCGACCTGGCCGCCGCCGACGGCTTCACGGCCGTTGCCGTCACCGCCGACGAGGAGATCCGCGGTCCATTCCTGCTCGCGCAGAGCCTGTTTGCCTCTCCGGCGCTGCTGGAGGCGATCGCCGGATCGCCTGCCGAGGAGCCGGTTGCCCGGGCGGTGGGGGCCATCACCGGGCGGGACGAGCCGGGCTTCGAGGCGCTCCTGCCGGACGCGAAGCTCCTGCGGTCGTTCGACCTGGGAGCGGTCGCCATGGCGGCGACGGCGCAGGCTCGGCCGTTGGCCCTCCTGATCGACGACGTGCAGTGGGCCGACGACGACACGCTGCGGCTGCTCCGCTACGTCGTGCGGGCGGATACCGATCGGCCGATCTTCCTGTTCCTCTGCCTGCGCCCCGACGAATTCGGAGCGGTGACCGAGGCGGTGAACTTCGTCGCCGACATGGAGCGGATGGGCGTCGTCCGCCGCCTTCGCCTGCCCCGCATGAACGCCACCGAGACGAGCCAGCTGCTGCGCCAGATCCTGGGCTCGCCGGTCGATCCCGCGTCGGCCGAGACGATGCACGGCCAGTCGGAGGGCGTGCCGTTCATCATCGAGGAGCTGGCGCGCTCCTATCGCGACGCCTCGCTGCTCCAGCAGCTCGACGGCGTGTGGAGGCTGACGCGCAACGCCGCCCGGCTCATGCCCTCGGCGGTGAAGACCCTCATCGGGCGCAGGGCCGCCCGCCTCGAGCCCGC
>CAYVLM010000298.1:0-3036 GCA_964452225.1 uncultured Steroidobacteraceae bacterium
AAGGCCAGGGCGTAGACCAGTCCGATGTTGATGTCGAAGGCGGTGGGCACCAGGAGCACCAGGCCGGCGCGGAGGATGTCGCAGATGATCATGGTCAGGCGCCGGTCCCAGCGGTCGGCGAGCGCCCCGGCCAGGGGCCCGAGCACCACGTTCGGGGCGGCGGTCATGGCGAAGGTGATGCCCACCTCGAGCGGGGTGCCCTGGATGGTCACCAGCGCAACCAGCGCGATCTGGTTGACGCGATCCCCCAGCACGCTGATGAACTGGCCCACCCAGAGGAGGGAGAAGTTGGCGTTGCGGACCAGCCGCAGGTAAGGGGATTGGGGGCGCGGCGCCGGGATGGCCTCCGGCGGAGCGGTCGCCATCGGCCCGGCGGTCGCCATCGGCCCGGCGGTCGCGGCCTGCTGGGGGGCGAAGGTGCCCGAGAAGGCAACACCGGCCTCGAGCTCGCCGCCGGCCGTCGGACGCGCCGGCACGGGGTTGAGGGCAACGCCCTGGCGAACCGGGGCGTTGGGCCGGGTCATGGAATAGACGATGGCCCAGAAGATGCCCAGCGCCAGCAGCACGTCGCCGATGCTCACCACGTCGCGGATGATCGGCACCGGGAAGGGCACCACGTCGCCGAAGATGCCGCCGCGCTGCACGAAGTCCCCGACCGAGGTGACGCCCAGCAGGAAGTGGAAGGGATCCGTCCCCAGGTCGGCCGGCGTGAGGCCCGCCGCCGAGAGCGCCCCGGTCCAGACCGGCATCTTCCCCGCGTTGAGCAGGATGGCCAGCGTGTTGAGGCCAACCCCCACCGCAGCGACCTGCAGCCCCGGGACCCGCAGGTTGCCCCACAGCCAGGCGAAGATCAGCAGGTACGCCAGGATGAAGATGGGGCCGATGGGCAGGCTGCTGGCAAAGTGCCACTCCCCTCCGGCGTAGGCGAGGAGCCGCAGGCCCAGCGCCAGGCCGAGCAGCCAGATCCAGCGCAGCCGCATCTCGGCCAGCTTGGGAAGCCCGCCACCTGCCAGCGCTCCAACGATGAGCGCCAGCGCGATGGCGCTAAGGAACATCGTCCGAGGCCAGTGCCTGCCTCGGTGCGTTTCCCTCGTGGGCCGATGGCGACGTCGGCTCCGGTCCGCCCGTGTCGGCCGAACCGGTGCCCGTGTCGGCCGAACCGGTGCCCGTGTCGGCCGAACCGGTGCCCGCGGCTGCGGCGATCTGCGGTGCCCCGCCCTCGGCTGTGCCCGGCCTGGCGTCGCTCGGTGCTCCCGGCTTGCCCGGCGCCTTGCCCGAGCCGCTCGACCCCGGCGCGTTGCCCGAGCCGGACCCGTTGTGGGTCCTGTCGCCGGTCCTGTCGCCGCGCTGGTCGCCGCTCTCGTCGCCGCTCTCGTCGCGCGGGTCCTCCGCGTGGAGCATCGTGGGCAGCTCGTCCTCCCGGTCCGGCGGCCGGTCCAGGATCTCGCGGTCCAGGTTCACCAGGATCGGCACGATCTCGGAGTCAAACTGGATGCCGGAGAACTTCTCGAGCTCATTCACCGCCTGCTCGTGGCTCAGCGGGATGAGCCGGTACGGGCGCGAGGAGGTCATGGCTTCGTACGCGTCGGCGATGGTCAGGATCCTGGCGCCCAGCGGGATGTCCAGCGCCTCCAGCCCCTCCGGGTAGCCCGAGCCGTTGACCCACTCGTGGTGCGACCGGATGAGCGGCGCCTCCGGCTTCAGCTGGTTCGCGGGCGCCACGATCTCCGCACCGATGGTGGGGTGCTGGTTCATGAGGATCCGCTCTTCCCTGTTGAGCGGTCCGGGCTTGAGGAGCACGTGGTCGCGGATGCCGATCTTGCCGACGTCGTGGAGCAGGCCGGCCCACTTGATCGTCTCGATCTCGCTCTCCGGGAGCTTCATGACGCGGCACATCGCCTCCGCGATGTGGCTCACTCGGTTCGAGTGGCCGCGGGTGTACTTGTCCCTGGCGTCGACGGCGTTCGCCAGCGCGCCGATGGTCTGTTCGAACAGCTCCCGTGTCTCAACGTACCTGCTGTATGCGAGACGCGTGGTGAACAATGGAATAACGAAGAGAAGGGTTGCCCACCAGCCAACACCATCGGGCAGCCGGAACACTTCTGCCATCAGCCAAGCTAGGGGAACAAGCCCCACCACGCTCGAGGCGACTATCCGTAGGTCCTGGGCCCAGACCGTTCGGAGACTCTGGCCGCTCCGAGCGTTGACGACAAGAGCGGTGAGGAAGTTGTTCAGCGCGTGATAGACGAGACCCGCGACGATCATTGCGGCGAAACCTGCCACGCCTGGTGGGAGGCCCATGCCGTCCGCCGCGTTCAGGGCCCCCTCGTAGAGCATGGCTGAGAGGACAGCGGGTACCGCGATCTGCGCGTGGTTGCTTAGGGTGCCGTACCAGGGGAGTCGTCCACGGATCTCGCCGGTATCGAAGGTTCCGAAGATTGCCACGATGCCGGCGGCAACCGGGCCTCCCAGCACAATGGTGGACAGCACGGGAGCGGATCCAACGGAAACGGAGCTGCCCGCTGGCAGCCGAATCGGGAACAGGCTCGCGATGAGCGTCAGGCCGATCCAGAAGGCAACGCCGCCCCACCCACCAATGTCGCTGGCGAGCGGATAGAAAACGATAGCCGCTGCCAGAAGAAGACCGGCAGCGGCTACCTCTATCGCGATGAGGACGCGGAGATAGTTATTCATCCGACACCACTGGGTCGTCGCTGATGCCGGAGTCTATCACCGCCTCCTACCAGAGTCTGAGGCTCGCTCCTCCAGCGAGTGCGAGAGAAGCGAGGCCCAAGAGGGTGGTCAAGAGAGGCGGCAGACGTCTAATGACACTCATCCCGCCAACCCTCGATCAGAACCCCTTTGTGTTCTCTCTTGCCATCAGAAGGTGCCCTCTTCTGCGACTGGGTACACAACAACCGACTATCCAATGCGTCGGATGGTCGGTTGCACTACATGCTCCCCGCTGGCCCAAGTGCCCACATTCAGCCAGCGGATCGATGCTCCCTTCTTAGGTTCGGCACCAGTACCGAAGTA
>CAYVLM010000299.1:0-3022 GCA_964452225.1 uncultured Steroidobacteraceae bacterium
CCGAGCAGACTGGCTGGCACCTCCCCGACGGCTTTGGCACGGCCATCGGCCTGGACGGCGGCCTGGTCGCCCCGGTGACCGTGGCGGGCAGCACCGGGAAGCAGCCGAGAACGGGCTGGTGGTGGTCCGCGGACGGGCAGGGCTGGGATCAGACCATGGAGCCCACGACGGGGATCCTCGGCTGGGGCGTCGTGGACGGCCGCCTCCTGGTGGTTCGCCAGCCCGATGGCGCAGCCACGGCATCGGTCCTGGTCACGGCCGATGGAAGGAGCTGGTTCAGCTTTCCACCGACCGGCCTTCGCCTGGAATCCGGAGGGAGCGCGCACGTCGCAGCGATCGGGAATCGCGTGACGGTCCTGGGCGGGCTGGACCGCCACTCCGCCTGGTACGGAGACCTGGCCGTCGCCGCGCCATGACCGGGGATGGGTGCGTCCACGCTCCTGCTCGGTCATAGTTGGCCGCACATCGCTTGCTGTACGGGAAGGAGGCCGAACCCTGCCTGAAGGATCTGCATCCAACCATCCGTCGGAGGGCAAGCACTTCTGGTCGGCGCTGCGGGCGGCGGTCGATGGCGCCGTGGTCGTCGAGGACGAGCCGCTCCGGCTCCTCGCCGTGGCGCTCCTCGCCCACGGCCATGCCCTGGTCGAGGACGTGCCCGGGGTGGGCAAGACCCTGCTGGCCCGGGCCTTCAGCCGCGCCCTTGGCCTGGGCTTCGCGCGCGTCCAGGGAACTCCCGACCTGCTCCCCAGCGACGTGCTTGGCGCAAGCCTCCTGGAGGGAGACCACTTCCGCTTCGTGCCGGGCCCGGTCTTCACCAACATCCTGCTCGTCGACGAGATCAACCGCGCCACGCCGCGCACCCAGTCGGCTCTGCTGGAGGCAATGCAGGAGCGCCAGGTCTCGATCGAGGGGGAGACTCGCCCCCTCCCCGATCCCTTCCTGGTCCTGGCCACCCAGAACCCGATCGAGCTGGAAGGCACCTTCGCCCTTCCCGAGGCGCAGCTGGACCGGTTCCTCGTGCGCCTGCGGCTCGGCTACCCGGACCGCGAGCACGAGCGCCGCATCGCGAGCCGATACCGCGCCTCGGCCGAGCCGCTTGACGAGGTGCACCCGGTCCTGGCCGCGGAGGCCCTGCTCCGGATGCGCGACGCCGTACGGGAGGTGACGGTTGCCGATCCGGTCGAGGACTACGTGGTGGCGCTGGTGCAGGCGAGCCGCGACCTGCCCGAGCTGCGCCTCGGCGCCAGCCCCCGGGCCAGCGTGGCCCTGTACCGTGCGGCGCAGGCGGAGGCCTACCTCGCCGGGCGCGAGTTCGTCCTGCCCGACGACGTGAAGGCCGTTGCCGCCTCCGTCCTTGGGCATCGCGTCCTGCTGGACCTGGACCAGCAGCTGCGCGGCCTGACGACCGAGACCGTCATCGAGGACCTGCTGCGCGCGGTCGACGCGCCGCCGCCGGTGGCCGGTCTCACCGCGCCCGAGGGCGGGGGACGGGCGTGATCGGCGGCGGCATCGCGCTGCTGCTCATTGCCCTCGGGGCGCTCCTGCGTGCCCCGGGGCTGATTGCCGTTGGGGTCATCGTCGTCGGGGTCTGGCTGCTGCGCACCCTGTGGACGCGATACGGACTGCGCCGCCTGACGTACGAGCGCCGGATCGAGGCGACTCGCGCCGCGGTCGGAGATGAGATCGGCCTCGAGCTCACCGTGCGCAACCGCAAGCTGCTCCCGCTGCCCTGGCTGGGCGTGGACGACCTGGTCACCGCCCAGGCATCGGTCAGCAGCGGCCCGCTCGAGGCCTCCGATGTCCCCGGGTTCGCCACCCTGCGCACGACCTGGACCCTGGGCTGGTTCGAGCGCGTCACGCGCCGGCTTCGCATCGTGGCCGAGCGACGCGGCGTGTACGACTTCCGCGGCGCCCGGCTGCGGGTCGCCGACCTGTTTGCCCGTGAGTACGCAATGGAGGAGCGACCGGCTTCGCTCCGCTATCGGGTCGTCCCCCGCAGCGTCCCGGTGCGGGCCGGGGCACCGCTGAGCCAGCTCCCGGGCTCGGCGCGCGTGCGGCGTGGCCTGTTCGAGGACCCGGCGCAGTTCGCCGGTGTGCGCCCCTACCACCCCGGCGACCCGCTGCGACGCATCCACTGGAAGGCCACGGCCCGGCTGCGCCGGCCCGTCAGCCGTCGCTACGACCCGGGGCACGAGCGGGAGATGATCATTGCGCTCGACGCCCAGACGCTGCCCGGCGCGTTCTGGGTCATGCACTACGACGACGACCTCGTCGAGGGGCTCTGCACCGCCGCGATGTCCATGGCCCGAGGCCTGATCGGGGCCGGGGTCGCCTGCGGACTTGCCGCCAACGGGTACGGGCTCGGCCAACGACGATCCGTCTACCTCGCGGCAAGCGCGTCACCGGCGCAGGTCGAACGGATAGCCGATGAGCTGGCGTCGCTCAGCCAGTGGGCCTCGATGCCGTTCGCGAAGCTGCTCGACGGTCTCGGGCGGCGCACGGGTCCCGCCACCACGATCGTCGCGCTGAGCAGCGAGCCGCCGGACGAGTTCCTGCCCGTGATGCGACGCCTGGCGGCCACCGGACGACCGGTCCGGCTCACCGCCCTCGGGCCGGAGGCCCCGGCTGCCGTTGCCCGCGCCCGCGCGGTGGGCGTGCCCGCAGACGTGGCGCGGCTCGCCCCGGACTGGAGGACCGCCGATGCGCTCGACCTGGTCGGCTGAGCGGGTCGTCACCCTCCTGGCGATCGCCAGCGTTGAGGGAGCCTGGCTGACGCTCGCCTACCTCGCCCTGCAGCAGCTGGCCGGCGATGGGCAGCTGCACCTGGGGATCGTGCACTTCGCGATCGCCGTCGGGGGTGGGCTGCTGCTTGCCCGCCGGCTGCGCGCGGCCACCGAGGACGGGTATGCGTCGGCGTTGATCGGAATCGCGCTGCTCGTCGGCCTGGCGGGCGTCTGGCTGGCCCACCCCGTCGCGAGCCTGTCCGGCCTGGGTGCCGCAATCGGCGCGAACCCCGGCGGCG
>CAYVLM010000300.1:0-3011 GCA_964452225.1 uncultured Steroidobacteraceae bacterium
GGTCTCGACCAGGTGGTTCCGGCCGACAGGAGCCGACAGGTCGCGGAGGCGATCGGGGGCGCGCGCTTCGAGCTCGACCTGCAGAGCGGGCACACCGTGCGCGCCACGTTCCACGGCTACCACGAGCTGGTCGAGGCGTTCCTCGATGATCGCCATGACGCCGGGTAGAGCGCGGTCCCGATGGACCTGGCTGTGGAGCCGGCCTGAGCCCGCCGGCCCGGGTGCCCTGGGCGATTCCGGCTGCCAGTCGTGGTGCTGCTGGTACTCGCGATTCGCTTCCCTTCCGAGGGCCCGGTAGGACCCCGGCACGTGTGCGGGCTGGCGGCTACTGGCCCGGACCGGCTCGACATCGGGTCCACCAGCAGCCTGAGGTATGCAAGCGGGGACCTGTGCCAATGGCGGCCGTTACCAGCAGCCTGAGGTATGCAGGAGGCATACCGCCTCCAGTCATGGCGGGCTGGACCCTTCAGGTCTCGCCCCGCTCCAGGAGGCGGCGGAACGCATCCTCGTCGAGGACGGTGACGCCGAGCTTCTCGGCCTTCGCCAGCTTGCTGCCCGCCTTCTCGCCCGCAACGAGGTAGTCGGTCCTGGCGCTGACCGACCCCGCGGCGTGGCCGCCCGCGGCGCGGATCGCCTCCTCCGCCCCCTGGCGGCTGAATCCGGCGAGCGTGCCGGTGACGACCAGCGTCTTCCCGGCCAGCGTCCCGGTTCCGCTCGTGTCTGCCGCCCCCGGCTCGGGTGCCTCGGCCGCCACCCCCGCCTCGACGAGGTGGCGCAGGGTGTCGCGGGTGTGCTCGTTCGTGAAGTAGGCGGCGACCGAGGCACCGACGATGCCCCCGATCCCCGGCACCTCGGTCAGCTCCTCCACCGCGGCGCCTTCCAGGCGCGCGACGACGCGCGCCGTCCATGCGCTCTCGTCCTCCCCCTCGTCGCGCGGCACCTCGCGCGTCAGCCAGGTGGCCAGGTCAATGGCGGTCTGCTCCCCGACGTGCCGGATGCCGAGCGCGTTCAGGATGCGAGCCAGCGGCCGGCGGCGGGCGGTCTCCAGCGCGCCAGCGAGGTTCTCCGCGCTCTTGCGGGCGAACCGGTCCAGCGCTTCCAGGGATTCGACCGAGAGCTTGAAGAAGTCCGCGGGCTCGGAGACGAGGCCCCGGTCGACGAGCTGCATCACGACGGCGTAGCCGGCGCCCTCCACGTCCAGCCCGCCACGACCCGTGAAGTGCAGGAGGCCGCCGACCCGTTGCGCCGGGCACCAGGGATTCGGGCAGCGCCAGACGACCCCGCCCTCCTCGCGCTCAGCCGGCGTGTCGCAGACCGGGCAGCGCTCGGGCATCTGCCATTCGCGCTCCGACCCATCGCGAGCCTCGGTCACGGGGCCCACCACCTCGGGGATCACGTCGCCGGCGCGCTGCAGCACGACGGTGTCCCCCACCCGGAGATCCTTGCGCCGGATCTCGTCGATGTTGTGCAGCGTCGCGTTGCGCACCGTGGTGCCGCCAACGAAGACGGGCGTGACGTGGGCCACGGGGGTCAGGGCCCCGGTGCGACCGACGTAGACCTCGATCGCCTCCAGCCTGGTGGTCACCTGCTCGGCCGGGAACTTGTAGGCCGTCGCCCAGCGAGGCGATCGGGAGAGGAAGCCGAGCTGCTCCTGCTCGGCGAGCGAGTCGACCTTGATGACGATGCCGTCGGTCTCGTAGTCGAGCGCGCGGCGCGCCTCGCCCCATTCGTCGACATAGGCGATCACCTCGTCGATCCCATGCACCTGCCGCACGTTCGGGTTGACCGGGAAGCCAAGGCGCCGGATCAGGTCGAGCGACTCCCAGTGCGTCTGCAGGCCGTGCGCCCCGACCAGCTGGTAGCACCAGACCGATAGCTTCCGGCTCGCCGTCACGGCCGGATCCTTCTGGCGGACCGTGCCGGCCGCCGTGTTCCGCGCGTTGGCGTAGAGGGGCCTGCCCTCGCGCTCCAGCGTCCGGTTGAGCTCGGCGAAGGCGCCGCGCGGCATGTACACCTCGCCGCGCACCTCGAGCCGCTCGCCCGGCGGATCCTCGCGGAGGCGCAGCGGGATGGCCCGCACGGTGCGGAGGTTGGCCGTCACGTCCTCGCCGGTGGTTCCGTCACCGCGCGTTGCCCCCAGTGCGAAGTTCCGCCCCTCGTAGCGCAGCGAGATCGCCAGCCCGTCTATCTTGAGCTCGCAGACGTACCGCACGCCCGGGTCGCCATCGGCCAGTCCGAGCAGACGGCGAACCCGCGCGTCGAACTCGCGCAGCTCGTCATGCCCGAAGCTGTTCCCCAGCGAAAGCATCGGGAACTCATGGCGGACCTCGGCAAATCCGGCCTGCGGGGTTGCTCCCACGCGCTGCGTGGGCGAGTCGGGCGTCACCAGCTCCGGATGGGCCGCCTCCAGCTCGGTGAGCTCGCGCAGCAGCCGGTCCCACTCACGGTCCGAGATCGTCGGGGCATCGAGCACGTAGTACCGGTAGTTGGCATCCTCGATGGCGGCGCGCAGCTCGGCGGCGCGCCCGGCCGGGTCGGCCGCTGCGTCGGTCATGCCGGGTCCTCCAGCCCCTCGTCGCCTTCCGCGCCACCCGAGCCTTCGGCCCCGAACCAGGCTCGCAGATGGGTGGTGTGCTCCGCGTAGTGGTCGGGTCCGTCGTAGCGAATCACCTGCTCCACGCTGTCCCCGTTGCCGAGCTCGGCATCGAGCAGCGCGGGATCCAGGTCCTCCAGGGCCGACTGCAGCCGCTCGTAGGCGGCCGCCTCGCGGTCGCTCGCCTCCCGCGGGCTCACGCCGGCGGCCGCCGCGAAGACCTCCGCATTCATGGCATCGGTCCGGGACCGGTCGTAGTCGAACGCGGCACCCCGGCCCGCGGCAGCCAGGGCCAGCGCGGCGGCGCCGTGATCGGTCCAGAAGGCGACGTGGGCCACGAGGTCGCGGGCGCTCCACGCATCGAGCAGGCCGGGAACGGTGAGGAGCTGCGGCGGCACATCGGCGAGCGCGCTCCGGA
>CAYVLM010000301.1:0-1631 GCA_964452225.1 uncultured Steroidobacteraceae bacterium
TCGAACTCGGCTCGGCTATGGAGGCCCCGGTACCCCTCGCGCACCAGGGCCTGGCCGCAGATGCTGCCGAGCGCGGTGCCCGGCCCGGGCAGGGCAAGCATGTCCGGCGCCCACTCGCGCAGGGCGACGCGGAGGCTGGCTGCGAGATCGAACGGGGTGGTCACCTGCTCGCCCAACGAGTAGTCGCGGAGGGCATCGGTGTCGGTGGACCATGGGCTCCAGCGTGCCCCGCGTCCATCGACCAGCGCGATCTCCGGTGCTTTCCACGAGAGCGAGGCCAGTCGTTCGCGCGCTCGCTTGGCGACATGAGCGACGAGCGGCGTCTGGTACGGGCCATGGAGCGCGAGGCGCAGCGGATAGCGGCGCTCACCGAGGTGGGTCGGCGGCAGGGCGGCCATCAGGTGCTCTACCCCTTCTTCGGTACCGGCGAGGACGAGGTACCCGCCCAGGTCGAGGCTGCGCTGAGCCGATCCGTCGGCCGACGCCAGCGCCTCGTCCACGGCCTGCGCAAGCGCCGGGTCGGGGCGCCAGTCCGCGCCGACCAGCGGGTAGATGACCTGGCCCCCGGCGGGACCGCCCTCGGTCGGTGGCTCCTGCTCCAGGAGGCTCATCTCCTGGACGAGACGGAATCCGTCCGTGACCGACAGGGCGCCGGTGGCCGCGAGCGCCGTGTACCAGCCCGCTGCGCTGCCCACCGCGACCACCGGCTCCGCCTCCTCGGGCAGCGTCGCGGCGTCGAGGAGGGAGACGAGATAGATGAGCGGACCTGCGTTGGCGGGCAGGAGGTGGGTACGCGGATCGAACCGGGCGGACCTGTCGAGTTCGACCAGCGAGACCAGCCCGTAGTCGGCGCGGACGGGCTCCACCTCCGCGACGAGCGGGTGGGCAGGATCGAGCGAGCCGAGGCTGGCCGCGGTGTACGAGCCGCGCCCGGGGAAGACCACCGCGACCCGGCTCATCGTCTGACCCGCGTGCTCGCTGACGCCCGCACCGACGCCAGCGCCGCCGCCACGATCCCGTCCAGGCTCGGCAGGACGACCTCGGCGGCCGGACCCAGCGGGATGAACGAGTCGACCGCCCGGACCGAGCGCATCCTCGCACCGATGTCGTGCTCCGCCAGGTCGGCGAGGATCGCGTCCGCCACGCCGCCGCCGGTCGCGCGGGACTCGTCCACGACGAGCACGCTTGCGCTCCGGGCCGATGCCTCCCGCAGCGCGTCGGTCGGCAGCGGGCTCAGCCAGCGCAGGTCGAGGACGCGGGCCGCCACCCCGTGCTCCTCGGAGAGCCGACGCTGCGCCCGGAGCGACAGGCGCAGCCCGTTGGCGTAGCTCACGATCAGGAGCTCGCTCTCCTCGCCGGGCGCGACGCCGTCGGGCTCGTACAGGCCGGGCTCACCCGGCAGGAGCACCGCCGGCGGCGCCGGGTAGTCCGTCAGCCAGTCGCCATCGCCGTGCTCATGGAGGTCCTTCTCGTGGTACAGGGCGATGGGCTCGCAGAAAGCAACGATCCGTCCGTCCTCCATCGCCATGGCGATGGCGCCGCGCAGCATGCGTGCCGCGTCGTCACCCCGGGACGGGGCCGCCACGACCAGGCCGGGAATGTCACGCAGCGCGCCCACGCCCTCGTAATAG
>CAYVLM010000301.1:1641-3006 GCA_964452225.1 uncultured Steroidobacteraceae bacterium
GTTGTCGTTGTGGAAGTGGCCGCCGAAGCCGTGCTGGTAGGCGAAGCTGGCGATGCGGATCACCATCGGGTTGCGGAACTGCCCGGAGCTGAAGAACGAGAGCGACGCTGCCTCGCCGCGGATCTGGTCGAGCGCGTTGTGCAGGTAGGCCAGGTACTGGATCTCCGGTATCGGCAGGAGGCCGATGTGGGCGGCACCCTGGGCGATGCCCAGGATGGAGGTCTCGTCCAGCAACGTGTCGAAGACGCGGCCGGCGCCGAAGCGGCGCTGGAGGTCATGGGTCACGTTGTAGACGCCGCCCTTGCGGGCGACATCCTCGCCGAACAGGATCAGCTCCGGCCTGCGGGCCATCTCGTCGGCCAGGGCCGCGTTGATCCTGCCCGCCAGGGTCCGGGCGCTCGGGCCGGTGGCCGCCTCGGGCAGCGTGTCGCCCCAGACCGCGCGGCGGGTGTCGGGGTCCAGGGCCGGCCCGGCGGCGCGTGAGGCGACCCGGTCGGCGTGGTACGGGGCCAGCGGGGCGATCACCTCCTGCGCGGTGGCCAGCCGTGGCCGCCGGGCCGCCTCCTCGGCGGCGGCCATCACCCGCTCGCGGGTGTCCCGCAGGAGGGCCCGCAGCGCTTCCGGCGTCGCGGCCCCGGATTCGACAAGCCGCCGCGCGTTCCGCAGCAGCGGGTCCCGGGCCTCCGTCTCGGCGATCTCCGCCGAGTGGCGGTAGACGTGCTCCGCGTCGCTGCCGGCGTGGCCAAGGAGGCGGACGACCTTGAGATGGAGGAAGGCGGGGCGACGCGCGCTGCGGACGTAGCGGATCGCCTCGCCAACGGTGTCCCAGATCTCGTCGAGCTCGCCGTCGGCGTACCAGTAGCGAAGGTGCGGCTGGTTGCCGAACGTCTCCGCGATCCAGCCCGCCGGGGTGCGGACGCTGATCCCGGCCTCGTTGTCCTCGCAGACCAGCAGGATCGGCATCGGCAGACCCACCTTGACCGCGTAGCGGGCCGTGTTCACCGCGGAGAGTGCCGTCGCGTGGTTCGCGGAGGCGTCGCCAAACGAGCAGGCCACGATGGCGTCATCGGGCAGGTCGTTGGCCACGCCCAGCCGCCGGGCGCGGGCCAGGCTGAAGGCGAGACCCATCGCCTTCGGCAGGTGGCTGGCGATGGTCGAGGTCTGGGGAGGCACCCAGAGGGCCCGGCTGGCCCACACCTTGTGCCGTCCCTGGGCGATCGGATCCTCCGCGGAGGCAACGATCCCCAGCAGCGTGTCGAAGACCGGGGTGGTGCCCGGCAGCTGGCGGGCACGCGCCATCATCAGGGCGCCGGACCGATAGTGGAGGAAGGCCGGGTCGCTGATCCGCAGCTGCGCGCCCAGGAC
>CAYVLM010000302.1:0-2994 GCA_964452225.1 uncultured Steroidobacteraceae bacterium
GGGTGGCCACCACCTCCTCGTGGGTCATGGCCAGCACCATGTCCCGGCCGCCCCGGTCCTTGAAGCGGACCAGCTCCGGCCCGATCTTCGCGTAGCGTCCGCTCTCCCGCCACAGGTCGGCCGGGTGGACGACCGGCATCTCCATCTCCTGGCAGCCGATCCGGTCCATCTCCTCGCGGATGATCTGCTCGACGTTGCGGGTCACGCGCCAGCCGAGCGGCAGAAGTGAGTAGATGCCGGAGCCCAGCTGGCGGACGTACCCGGCGCGGACCAGCAGGCGGTGCGAGGCCATCTCAGCCTCGGCAGGGTCGTCGCGCAGGGTGGTGAAGAACAGCTCCGAGAGGCGCATGGGGCGCTGATTCTAGCTACTCGACCCCCTCACCGTGGAAGGCTCCGGTCAGCGTCCGGTCGGTCGACGAACCCCTTCGGCCGCCGACGAGGTGCTCGCTGGCCCGCAGGCGGTGGATCGGAAGCACCGCCACGACGAGCAGGCCAAGGCTGGCCACCAGGAGGCCGTCGATCCCGCGCCACTGCGCGGCGCCGCCGCCGGCGAGGCTGCCGGTGATCTGCCCGACGCCGAGGAAGACCGAGTAGAGGCCCATGATTGCCCCGCGATCGCCGGGGTGCGTCTCGCTGATGTCGGCGAGCAGCCCGAGCGCCGCGGGCGTCCCGCCGGCGAGGACGAAGAGCCCGGCCGACGCCCCGACGGCCAGCAGCGCCTGGATCGGCACGCCCCAGGTTTCGGAGTGGTTCAGGCCGAAGGTCGCCGCCAGCATGACGAGCCCGCCGCCGATCCCGATCAGGATGATGGTGGTCCGCTGGAAGACCTTGAACCGACCGCCCCAGAACAGGAGCCCCGCGAAGAAGATGACGAGCGCGGCCGCCATGCCGGCGCTGACCTGGGTGGGTGTGAAGCCGCCCATCAGCAGCTGCCCGTCGAAGCGGCGGGCGGGCTCGCGGACGAGCTGGAAGATCGACTGGCTGGTCCATGCCCCCACGACCGCGTTGAGCGCGATCCAGGTCGGTGCCAGGAGCCAGACCCCCGGCGAGGTGATGACCCGGCGGTAGCGGTCGAGGTCGAACCGTCGCCGCACGATGGCCATCCGGGCCGGGCCCCCGTCGGTCTCCGGCAGCGCGGTCGCGGCGAGGTCGGCCACCCCGAAGCGATAGATCGCGAAGCTGCCGGCGTAGATCCCGGCGTTCAGGAAGAACCCCCAGGGACCGATGAGGTCAAAGAGGGCGCCGGCCACCACCACCCCGCCGCCGAGGCCGGCGAGGGTCGCAGCCTCGAACCGCGCCACGGTCTGGCCACGCAGCGGCTGGTCGCCGGAGGTGGCCAGGGCGATGTACCCGAGGATGGACGGGATGCTGGCCCCCGCGGCCGCTCCCTCGAGGAGGCGGGTAAGGCCCAGCCAGACGAGGATGGCGATGGGAATCCAGCCGAGCGGCATGCCGGTCATGATCACCGCGGCCGCTCCGAACACCGGACCCCACTGCATCACCCGATGCGCACCGAACCGGTCGGAGAGCAGCCCGAAGGCGGGGGAGAGGGTCAGCTCGGCGACGAAGTATGCCGCCGTCAGCACGCCGAGCTCGAACGACCCGATGCCCGGGCCGCCGTAATCCTGCAGCTTTGCCGCGTAGTAGATCAGCAGCCCGCCGGTCAGCCCGGTCGAGAAGCGGAGGGTGAAGGTCCCCAGCAGGACCGCGGCGATCGACCGGTGCAGGTTGCGACTCACGGTGTGCACAGGGTAGCCCGCGGCGCCGGCTCCTGCGACGGGACCAATGGTTAAGGCCGGGTCAGGGGCACCTGGCGGTCGGACTCCTGCGCGGCCACCGTCCGCTCCCGCGCCCGTGCCGTACGCCGCCGCCGGCGGCGGATCGCGAGACCTCCCATCGCGAGACCGTCCAGGACGAGGACCGATCCGCCCGCCGCTCCAAGGCGAAGCCGGCCGTCGGCGGCCGCGCCGTCACGCTCCGCTCGGGCGGCGTTCGCCTGGGCCGTCGCCCGGGTGGCGTCTCCGTCCTCGAACGATGAGCGAGCCTGATCCAGGCTGCTCGATGGGTTGGCGAAGAGAAGGCCGACCCACTCCAGGGGTGTCGGTTCGCGGGCGATGTCGCGGGTGGCCGATCCGATGGCGTCCAGGGCGCCGAGCTCGTCCGTGGCGACGGCCTTCGCCGCGTCGAAGGTTGGTCCGGCCTCGAACGCCGCCCGCAGCGTATCCGGCACGCTGAGCGACAGGGTGGTGGCCTGGTTCGCGATGCGCGTCCGGTCGGTGAGCACCGCGTTGGCATCAGCCAGCAGCGTCTCGGTCTGCCTGAACTGCCAGGCGCCGAGCGTGTAGCGCACCGTATACGGGAGCTCCCAGTTGCCGGCCGCCGTGACCGTCTGGCCGTAGTCCGCTCGGGCCGTCACCCGCGCATCCATCTCCTGCTGCTGCGCCGCGGTCACCACCCACGTCCGCCACAGGTCGTCGTAGTTCACACCGGTGCGCTCTTCGAGCAGGTCGAGCAGGCGCTGCCAACCTGCGACGGTGGGTGCGGAGCCGGTCTCGGGTGCAGCGCCCGGATGGGCGGGCTGATAGGAGGCCTCGCCGTTGGCGGCGGCGCGCCACACGGCCTGCAGGCCCGCCGTGTCGGTACGGGCCGCGATGAGCTCCGCCAGGTGGTAGCTGGCGGCGTAGGCGTAGTCCTCGGTGTTCGTCGGCTCGCTGCCCACCTGGCCCCAGGAGTTGAGAGGAATCTTGGCCCTGAGGAGGTCGGGGGTGAGCGTGAAGACCTGGCCGGTGACGCCGATGATGGTCCCGACCTGGACGCCGTAGTACTCCGCCCATGCCTCGTCGATCCATCGGTCCGGGAAGAGGCTCGCGTTGAACCAGGTATGGGCCGCCTCGTGGAGGACCGTGTACGCATCGGCGTCGTAGCGCACGTCCATGGTGTCGGTCACGTAGTTGAAGAGGCCCGCATAGTCGCCGAGGCGTGACGTGGCGGCCT
>CAYVLM010000303.1:0-2973 GCA_964452225.1 uncultured Steroidobacteraceae bacterium
AAGGGGAACGCGATCCCCTTCGACGACGCTGCTGAGCGGATCGGGACCGATGTCATGCGCTGGATGTTCATGGGGCAGAACCCGGCGACGAACCTGAACTTCGGCTACGGGCCCGGGCACGAGGTCGTGCGGTCCTTCTTCCTGCCCCTCTGGAACACGTACGCCTTCTTCGTCACCTACGCCCGCCTGGACGCCTGGGCGCCGGAACCGGGCGGGGCGCCGGGACGGCATCCGTCCCGCAGCCTGCTCGACCGGTGGATCTGCTCACGGCTCGACGCGGCGGTCGCCGACGTCGGCGAGGCGCTCGACGGATACGATGCGGCTCGCGCCGTTCGCGCGGTCGAGGGGTTCGTGGAGGACCTCTCCAACTGGTACGTGCGCCGCAATCGGCGTCGCTTCTGGAAGGGCGAGCTCGACGCCGACAAGGCAGCGGCCCACGACACGCTCCATGCCGTGCTCGTGACACTCACCCGGCTCATCGCCCCCTTCGTGCCGCATCTCGCCGACGCGATGTGGGAGAACCTGGTGACGACGGTCGACCCCGCGGCGCCGGACTCCGTGCACCTGGCCGACTTCCCACGACCCCGTCCTGGGTCGCGGGACGAGGCGCTCGAGGCGGCGGTGGCACGGGCGCGGACGGTGGTGGCGCTCGGGCATTCCGCGCGGGCTGCGTCCGGCGTCCGTGTCCGGCAGCCGCTCGGCGTGGTGCGCGTCCGCCGCTCCGGCGGTGGCTCGCTCGCCGAGGACCCCGTGGTGGACGCCGAGCTCGTCTCCCAGGTGCTCGACGAGCTCAACGTGAAGGCGCTCGAGCTCATTCCCGACGCCTCCTCGCTCGTCGAGCGCTCGCTGCGGCCGCTGCTGCCCGTGCTCGGCCCGCGGCGCGGCGCCGAGGTCGGGCGGATCATGGCGGCGGCCCGCGGCGACGATTGGCGCGAGCTGCCCGACGGTCGCGTCGAAGCGGGCGGCGTCATCCTGGAGGCGGATGAGTTCGAGATCGTGTCGCGCGCGCGGCCCGGCCATGCGGTTGCCGAGGAGGGCGACCTGCTCGTCGCCCTGGACACGACGGTGAGTCCTGAGCTCGAGGCGGAGGGTCTGGCCCGGGAGGCCGCCCATCGGCTCCAGGGCCTGCGGAAGGCAGCCGGCTACCAGATCAGCGATCGGGTCGAGGTGGCCATCGCGGGCGAGGCCGCGCTGGTCGATCGGCTGGTGCCGCACCGGGAGTGGCTGGCGGCGGAGCTGCTGGCCACCCGGCTCGAAATGGGGCCGGGGGCGGCGCTCGATGACGCGGACCACACGGAGGAGGCCGACCTGGGCGGGATGACGCTGCGGCTGTCCGTCCGGCGCAGGGTGTAGGCTTGCGCGCACCATGAACGAGGCCCGATCGGCACGCGGCCGGTTCCCCGAGCTGGTGATCCTGGTCGGTGTGGCGGCGGTGATCCTCGTTGGTGACCAGCTCAGCAAGGCGGCGGTCACCGCCAACCTCGCCCTCGGCGAGCACCGGCCGGTGATCGGGGACCTCGTCCAGGTCTGGCGCGCGGAGAACTACGGCGCCTCCTTCAGCCTGCTGCAGGGAGGACAGCTCCTCTTCCTGGCGGTGAGCGTCATCGCCATGGGCCTGATCGCCTACTTCTTCGTCACCCTGCGCGGGCGCAGCCTCTGGATCTTCGCGGTCCTGGGGCTGGTGCTCGGTGGCACCATCGGCAACCTGATCGACCGGGTGCGGCACGTCTACGTCACCGACTTCATCTCGGTCGGGTTCGGCAGCACCCGCTTCCCCACGTTCAACGTGGCCGACAGCTCGCTCGTCGTCGGCATCATCATCCTCGTGGTGATCCTGTGGATGATCGAGCGCGAGTCATCGGCGGGAACGCCCGGTGACCCGGAGCGGGGCGCGGCGGTGCCCAGCGCCGGCAGCGGGCCCGGCGACCCGCAGCAGGGCGGGGGAGCGGGGTGACCGACCCGGCACGGACGGGCGTCGCGGTCCGAGAGGCGGCGCGCGACGCCGGCAGTGACGAGCGTGGCGACCGAGTGGTGAGCGGTCCGGCCGTCGCGGGTCGCTTCGACCTAGCCGTCGCCGCTGTCGCGGGCCTGAGCCGGGCCCATGCGCAGCGGCTCATCGCCGACGGGCGCGCCACGGTCGAGGGCCGCCGGGCACGGGCCAGCGACCGGCTGGCGGGCGGGGAGCTGATCACCGTGCGCCTCTCGGCTCCACCCGATCCACGGCTGGTGCCCGAGACGATTCCCCTGACCATCGCCTACGAGGACGCCTCGATGTTGATCGTCGACAAGCCGGCCGGCATGGTGGTCCATCCGAGCGCCGGCCACGCGCGCGGGACGCTCGTCCACGCCTTGCTGGGGCGTGCGCGGGAGCGCGGCGAGGCGCTCGGTTCCATCGCCGGGGTGGGGCGTCCGGGGATCGTCCATCGGCTCGACAAGGACACCTCGGGCCTGCTGATGGTGGCCAAGACCGACGCCGCGCAGGCCAGCCTCATGCGCCAGCTCGGCGATCGCACGGTCGAGAAGGAGTACCTGGCCCTGGTCCGTGGCGCCGCCCCGGCGCAGCGCGGACGAATCGAGGCCCCCGTCGGGCGCGACCTGCGCGACCGGCAGCGGATGGCCGTGGTGGCCGGAGGGCGCGAGGCCGTGACGGACTACCGCGTCCTGGCCGAAGTCCCCGGCAACACGCTGCTCTCGCTGCGACCGCACACGGGTCGAACGCACCAGATTCGTGCGCATCTTGCGTATCTCCGCCTACCGATCGTCGGTGATCTCCGCTACGGTGGTGGCGTGGGCCCCGGCGACCTCCGGCGTCAGTTCCTGCACGCCGCAGGCCTGGTCCTGCGACGCCCGGTCGACGAAGCCAGGCTGCGAGCCTGGAGCGAGCTGCCGCCGGATCTGCGGCGCTGCCTGGACGCGGCGGGAATCGAGGCGTCGGGACTGCCGACCGGGGTGGGGGCCGCCGTTGAGACGGAG
>CAYVLM010000304.1:0-2951 GCA_964452225.1 uncultured Steroidobacteraceae bacterium
GTCTGGAGAAGCCCGCGCCGGTGGAGACGTTCCACGGCCAGCTGCATGCTGAAGGGCTCCATGCCCAGCTCCTGCGCGAGCGGCGCCAGGTCCACGACGCGGTTGGGCGTCCGGCGGAGGAACCGAATGATCGCGGCGTCAAGGTCGTCGCCCGTCGGCGCCTCGGGCACGGCGGGAGGCGCCTTCGGGGTTCGCCTGGAGGCAGCCCGAGTGGAACCGCGAGAGCGCGAGGTCGTCACGCGGCCGAGGATAGCAGCCTCATCACGACCCGGCGGTGGCAGGGCGCAGGGCGACCGCCAGGGGCAGGTCGGTAGCCTGGCGCAGCGCGTCGGCGAGACGTTCGTCCCACGCGACCCGCTGCGGCAGACGGATCTGGCGCGTGGCGCCGGCCACCGGCACGTCCAGGAGAACCGCCAGCGGGCCGGGGCGACCGCGGAGCAGCTCGGTGACCGCCTCGATGGCGGGCAGCAGCGCCTCGCTGCCCGGACCGGACGTGAAGGCGATCTCGACCGTCGCAGCCACACCCGCCGGAGCGGCCTGCAGCGGCACCGCGCCGCGCGGCGCTGGAGCCCTGTCCGGCGTCGGCTCGTCCGACGCTGGCTCGTCGGGCGTCGGCTCGGTCACCGGCGGCGCGCCCGATCCGGGTGAGGCCGCCGCTCGCGGCTTGAGCGGGCTCACCACCGGCTCCGCCGGCGCCCCGGCCGCCACCGGCACCGCGGCGGAGATGGGTAGCGGGCTGCGGGCCGGTTCCGCCATCGGCACCGGCGATCCGGGGTTGCCGCTCCGGGAACCGCCGCCGCCGGACGCCCCTCCCCCGTTCCCGCCGGGCCGGTTGCCGCCCCAGCCGCCGCGTCCGCGGCCCCGGAGCAGGCGGTCACGCTCGGCCGAGAAGGCGACCGGTCCCATCCGCACCGCGTCGTCCCAGGCGTGCACCGCCTCGCACAGGAGCTTGGCCTCCTCGTCCCGGTGATCCACGCGCCCGCTGACCAGGACCACCGCGTCCTCGGCCCACACGTTGGCCGTCTCCGCGAAGATCTTGGGGAAGACGACCACCTCCACGGTGCCCTGCAGGTCCTCCAGGTTGGCGACGAGCATGGTCGAGCCGGCCCGGGTGATGACGCGCCGAACGCCCTGCAGGATGCCGCCCAGGGTGATCCGTGCCTGGTCATCCTCCTCGGACAGGTCGCCCGAGTACGCGGTCACGTACTCCGGGAGCCGATCGGCGATCTCGCCCAGCGGATGCTCGGTGAGGTACAGGCCGAGCAGCTCCTTCTCCCACCGCAGGCGCTCGCGCTGCGGGACATCGGCGCCGGGACCCGACGGCGCCTCCACCCCGGACGCCTCGGCGTCGGCTCCCGTGGGGGCCGGTTCAGGCGCCGGCGCGGAGAACAGGTCGAACAGGGTGCCCTGCCCGGCCGCCACGTCCCGCTGGTGGCGAGCGGCAGTCTCCAGCGCAATGTCGAGGCGGTTCAGCAGCGTGGCGGCGTTGCCCAGCGAGACCAGCGCGCCGGCCTTGATGAGCGACTCGAGGACGCGCTTGTTCACCGTCCGCAGGTCGACCCGCCGGGCGAGATCGTCGAGCGAGCGGAAGTCGCCGGTCTCGTCCGAGAACTCCGAGCGCCCCTCGCGCGCTGCGATGATCGACTCGATCGCGCCCTCGCCAACGTTCTTCACCGCGATCAGGCCGAAGCGGATCGCCTCGGGCGCTCCGGCGGCATCGGTCTCCACGGTGAAGAGGGTCTGCGAGCGTTGTACGTCCGGCGGGCGGACCTCGATCCCCAGCCGCCGGCACTCGGCCACGACCCCGGCCACCTTCTCCGCCCGACCGCGGAACCCGTTGAGGACCGCGGTCATGAACTCGATGGGGTAGTTGGCCTTGAGGTACGCGGTCTGGTAGGCGATGAGGCCGTAGCAGGTAGCGTGCGCCTTGTTGAACCCGTACCGCGCGAATGGCTCGAAGGCCGCGAAGACCTGGTCGACGATTGCCGGGGTGATTCCCTTGCGCTTGGCGCCGGCCTTGAACTTCGCCTCGTGCTGGCGGAGGACGTCCTCCTTCTTCTTGCGGATCGCGTAGCACAGGTTGTCCGCCTCGGGACCCGTGTAGTCGGCCATGGCGATGGCCGCGGTCATGATGTCTTCCTGGTAGACGAAGATCCCGTACGTGTCGCGAAGCGCCGGCTCGAGCGACGGGTGCAGGTACGTGACCGGCTCCTCCCCGTGCTTGCGGCGAATGTAGCTGGGGATGTTCGCCATCGGCCCGGGACGGAAGAGGGCAACCATGGCGGCCAGGTCGCGGACCTCGGTCGGCTTGAGCTCCTTCACGTAGCGCCGCATCCCGGCGCCCTCGAGCTGGAACACGCCGGTCGTCTCGCCCGTGGAGAGGAGCTCGAACGTCCTGGCGTCGTCGAGGGGCAGGTGATCGACATCGATCCGGACCCCGCGGTGGGTGGCGATCAGCTCGACGGCATCGGCCAGGATGGTGAGGTTGATCAGGCCGAGGAAGTCGAACTTCAGGAGCCCGAGCGCCTCGCAGGCGTGCATCTCGAACTGGGTCATGGTGGTGCGGCCGTCGGTCGCGCGCTGGAGCGGCATGATCTCGGTCAGCGGCTCGCGGCTGATGACGATCCCGGCCGCGTGGGTCGACGCGTGGCGGCTCACGCCCTCGAGCTGCTTGGCGATGGTGATGAGGCGGTCGACCCGGTCGTCGCCGGCGATCAGCTCGCGCAGCTGCGGACTGGTCTCGATGGCGCGGTCGAGGCTGATGTTCAGCTCGTTGGGAACCGACTTGGCGACGCGGTCCGCCTCGGCGTAGGTGAGGCCCATGGCCCTGCCCGTGTCGCGGATGGCAGCCTTGGCGCCGAGGGTCCCGAAGGTGATGATCTGGGCCACCCGATCATCGCCGTACTTGCGGGTGACGTACTCGATCACCTCGTCGCGCCGCGAGTCGGCGA
>CAYVLM010000305.1:0-2934 GCA_964452225.1 uncultured Steroidobacteraceae bacterium
ATCCGCGGCGGCCTGGATCTGGTTGCCGGTCGTGCTGTCGATCGGGTCGACGAGCAGCACCTTCGCCCCGGCGGTGATGGCCGCCTGGGCCAGCGCGAGCTCCGTGGTGGTCGTGCCGGCCGCGTTCTGGATCGAGTACTCGCTGGTCTGGTAGCCGGCCGCGTCGAAGGCCTGCTTCAGGTACGGCAGGTCATACGCGGTGTAGCGGGCCGACGTTGTGGTGTCTGGAAGGATCACGGCAACCGAGCCCGATCCTGCGGCATACACGCTCGCCAGCTTCGACATCGCCGAGAACGACGCGTCAAAGTCGCTGATGCTGATGCCCGCGCCGCTGGAGGCGGCCGCGGACGCCGCCGTCGACGGGGCCATCGACGCTGCGGTCGAGGCGGCCGAGGAGGCGCCGGCGTTGTTGTTGCTGCTGCAGGCGGCTAGCACCACCGCCAGGATGACGGGGGCCACCAGGTATCCCGCACGCTTGTTCATTGGATGCATTCCTCCGGAGTGTGTGACGGGCCGGGAATCGGGCAAATGCGCGGCACGGCTGCCGCGTCGGCCGGGGCCCGGCGCGTGATTCGCGAAGTCCTGTTGCGTGGGTCCTCCACTGTTTGCGGGGCGATTGCTCAGTCCTGGGACGAGCGCCCAAGCGCAAGATCATGACGCCATCCGTGCCACTTCTGTCAAGTGGCGTGTGCACCCTTTGGCCCCGGCCGGGCGGAACGGGGTCCGTACCGCGCTTAGAACAGGCCATCCGGCTCTGTGGACTGCGGCGCTCGACCTATATGCTTCCAGCATATGCATGCCAATGCCTTGCTCGACGTCGATCGTCACCGTTACCGCGGCGCGCATCGTGGCTGGGTGCGTCCCGGTGGCCGCCGCGGGCGCTGGCTCGAGCCGTTCCTGCTGCGCCTGGTCGCTGACGGGGAGGCCCACGGCGGGGCGCTGATCGCTCGCCTGAACGACCTTCGCCTGGCAGCCGACGGTGTTGACGTGGGCATGGCCTACCGGACCCTGCGCGAGCTCGAGGCGGAAGGGCTGGTGGCCTCGCGCTGGGTCACCGGTGTCGGGCCCGCGCGCCGTACCTATCGGCTGACCGCCACGGGCCACCGTGCCCTCGACGAGTGGATCGCGGTGATGCGCGAGCGTGCCCGGCTGATCGATGCATTCCTCGATGGCGCTGATCGACTCGCAGGGGGCGGAGGAGAGTGAAATGGGTTGCTGGCATGGCTGGCACGGATGCGGTTCCTCGTACGGCGCGCCGTACCGCCGCGGCTGGTATCAGCCGGTGGAGTGGGACGAAGAGGTGGACTGGCCGATGCGCCGGCGTCGCCGCGGGCCGGATCAGGAGGTCCGCGTGGACGAGCTCGAGGCGCGCCTCGAGCGGCTGCGTGAGGAGGTCAGGACGCTGGAGGGTGACCTCGTGAGGCTGCGGGCCACGGGGCCGGCGGCGGGGGAGCGATAGCCGCAGGCGGGTCGGAAGGAGGCCCTTGGTGGTGACCGCGAGGAGGGAGCCGACGGGGGGCTCGAACCTGCCCATCGCTTTCGGCCCGATCCGTTCGCGACGCCTCGGCTGGAGCCTCGGCATCAACAACGTCCGGCCAAAGACGTGCACGTACTCGTGCGTCTACTGCCAGGTGGGAGCGACGAACCGCTCGCGGTCCGTGCGTGAGCGCTTCTTCGGGTCCGACGCGGTGGTGGCTGCCGTTCGGGCGCGCCTGGCGGAATGCCGGGCAGCGGGCCAGCCGGTCGATGTGGTCACGTTCGTTCCCGATGGCGAACCGACCCTGGACCGCGACCTCGGCGAGTCGATCCGCGGCGTCGCGGCGCTGGGGGCGCGGGTTGCTGTCCTGACCAACGGGAGCCTGCTGTGGCGCAACGACGTCCGGGCCGCGCTGGCGGCGGCCGACGTCGTGTCGCTCAAGGTCGACACGGTCGACGCGGCAACCTGGCATCGGCTCAACCGCCCGATCGGCAGCCTGCGGCTGTACGCCGTGCTCGACGGGATGTGCCGCTTCGCGAGCGAGTACACCGGCGCACTGATGACCGAGACGATGCTGGTCGCCGGAATCAACGACGACCTTGCCGCTGCCGCACGGACCGCCGCCCTCGTCCGAACCCTGGCGCCCGCGCGATCCTACATCGCAATCCCGACGCGCCCGCCCGCCGAGCCCTGGGTCCGCTCCCCGAGCGCCAGGCTCATCCGGCGCACCTGCGCCGCCTTCTTCTCCTCAGGGCTCCCCGCCACGGCGCTCGCCGATGACGCGCCGGCCGTGGAGACGCCCGTGGCCACCCCGGGCGATCCGGCAGCCGGGCTGATCGGGATCGTCGCCGTCCACCCATTGAGCCAGGAGGCGGCGCGCGAGTACCTGGCCCGGTCCGGTGCCGACTGGTCAGTCGCCGAGTCCCTGCTGCGGCGGGGCATCCTGCAGAGGGTGCGGCACCAGGGCCGGATCTATCTGCGAGGAGCGACTCGCATCGGTGGCGAGCGACGCGGCTCGCCACCCACCGTCATGGAGGTGCACTGAATGATTGCTCCGACCCAGGAGATCTCGAACGAGCGCGGCGCCGTCGCCGACGAGCTGGCCCGCCTGCTGGCCGACACCTACGTGCTGTACCTCAAGACCCACGGCTATCACTGGAATGTCACCGGGCCGGCCTTCCGGTCCCTGCACCTGATGTTCGAGGAGGAGTACCTCGAGCTTCGCGACGCCGTCGACGAGATCGCGGAGCGCATTCGCGCCATCGGTCCGCTGGCGCCTGGTTCGTACCGCGAGATGGCTCGACTCACGTCGGTCGACGAGGACGACGGTGCCCCCGTCACGAGCCTGATGGTTCCCCGTCTCATCGAGGCCAACGAGGTCGTGGTTCGGACGGCGCAGGCCGTGGCCGCTGCTGCCGAGAAGACGGATGACCTGGCCACGCTCGACCTGGCCACGC
>CAYVLM010000306.1:0-2925 GCA_964452225.1 uncultured Steroidobacteraceae bacterium
CGCGGCCCCATGGGTTGAGCTGACCCAGGCCGATGGCGACACCCTGCGTGTCTCCGTCTCGGCCTCGGACCAGGCGACAGCGGAGCACAGCATCCTGCCGGCCGTCGTGGCGGACGGCGTCGTCCTGGAGTCCTTCGAACGGTCGGTGCCGACGCTCGAGGACGTGTTCCTGGAGCTGGTCGAGCCGCCGGGTGCGGACGAGCTCGATGGGCGCGGGTTCGTTCGCCCGCGCCAGGTTCGGGGCGCGGTGCCGGAGCGGAGAGTGCCGTCCGCTGTCGCGGAGCGCGAGCCGATCACCAGCGGATTCCGCACGCTGCTGCGCTCGGAGCTGCTCGAGCAGTGGCGGACGCTCAAGCTCCCCCTGACGACCGCGGTGTTCGCGCTGCTTGGCTTCGGATCGCCGCTCCTGGCGCGCTTCACCCCGGAGATCCTCAAGGCGGTCGGGACCGGCTCCATCCAGATCACGCTGCCGACGCCGACGGCCGCGGACGCGGTCGCCCAGCTGCTCAAGAACCTCGGCCAGTTCGGCGCGCTCGCCGCCGTCGTCCTCGCCATGGGAGCGGTCGCCTCCGAGAAGGACCGCGGCACCGCCGCATTCGTCCTCTCCAAGCCGGTCTCGAGGGTTGCGTTCCTCGTGGCCAAGATGGCGGCCATTGCCTCCACGCTGGGCCTCGCGACCGTGGTCGCCGTGCTGGCCGCGTGGTTCTACACGCTCGTCCTCTTCACGCAGCTGCCGATCGGCGGCACGGCCGGCCTCGCCGCCCTCCAGTGGCTCCAGCTGGTTGCCTTCGCCGCCATCACGTTCCTTGCCAGCACGCTCACCAGTTCCGCTGTCGCCGCTGCGGGGATGGCGATCGTGGCCTTCATCATCCTCGGCGTGGTGGGCATCCTGCCGAACGTGTCGCCGTACCTGCCCACCAGCCTCGGCACGCCGGCCGAGGCACTGGCGCTCGGTGTCCCGGCCGACCCGCTGATCGGTCCGATCGCGGCGACGCTCGGCCTGATCGCGGGAATGCTGGTCCTGGCCTGGCTGGCGTTCGCCCGCCAGGAGCTGTAGCACGCCATGCGGAGGAGCTGAACAATGGAGCTGGCTCCCTCACTGCACCGGCTCGGCTCATCGAGCCTGGTCAACAGCTACCTCGTCGAGGACGCCGGCCAGATCACCGTTGTCGACGCCGGTCTGTCCGGTCACTGGGCGGAGCTGCTCCACGAGCTGCGGGCCATGGGCAGATCCCCGGCCGACATCCGCGCGCTGCTCCTGACCCATGG
This sequence comes from uncultured Steroidobacteraceae bacterium, assembly GCA_964452225.1. Taxonomy (GTDB): domain Bacteria; phylum Chloroflexota; class Limnocylindria; order QHBO01; family QHBO01; genus CAVXEH01. The sequence goes on from CAYVLM010000306.1 coordinate 1,270, forward strand.
CGATGTCGACCATGTCGGGTTCGCGGAGCGGCTGCGCCGCGATCATGGCGTGCCCGTCTACGTCAGCCAAGCGGATGCGCCCGAGGCCCGCGGCGAGGTCAAGAAGCCGAGGGCCCAGCGGGATCCGATGCGCATCCGGCCGATCCTGGGCTTCCTCTGGTACGGGCTCACCCACGGCGGGCTGCGCAGCACGCCGATCGCCGAGGTGCGGACGGTGACGCCGGGCACCACCCTGGACGTTCCAGGCGCCCCACGCGTCATCGGCATGGCCGGCCACACGCCCGGCTCGGTCGCCTACCACTTCCCGACGGTTGGGGCGCTCTGCGTTGGCGACGCCCTGACCACGCGCTCGGTCACGACCGGTCGGGTCGGGCCGGCGCTTGCCCCGTTCACCGTTGATCGCCGGCAGGCGCTGGCCGCGCTCGAGGCGCTCGACGACCTCGCGGCGGTCTGGCTGCTCCCCGGCCACGGTCCGGCCTGGACCGGTGGGCTCCCGCAGGCGCTGCGTCAGATCCGGGCGTACGCCTCGGAGGACATCAGGCTTGATCGTCCGGACGGGGCACCAGGCGCATGATCGGGAACCGGCGGCTCGTGGCGCGCCGGTAGGCCCCGTATCCGGGGCTGCGCTCCACGATCCGGCGCCACCAGCCGGCGGCCTCGCCAGCGGGGAGCTCCTCGGCGACGACCGGGATGCTCTGCCCGCGGACCTCCACGCGGGCGGCCGGATGCGTGGCCAGGTTGTGGTACCAGCCTGGATGGGTGCCGCCGCCGTCGTTGGCCGCGGCAACGATCATGGCGTCGCCATCGGGGAAGTACTGGAGGACCACGGTGCGCTCGCGACCCGACCGGCGCCCGCGCGTGGTCAGCAGGAGCGCATCGACCTTGAACGGGTTGGCAACCGCGCCGCGGGTGCGGCGGAAGACCCAGACGCCCAGCGGCGAGAGCCGCCGGTCCGCGTTGCGGTGGAGCCAGAGCCCCAGCCGTCCGAGCCGCGACATCGGCCTGCCGGGATGCCGTGCCGGGCTATCCATGGCGACAGGTTCGTTGCCGCGTGCATCCCTGGCCAGGCCCACTCGGCGGGGAATTCGCGGACCAACGGACCGTGAGCTTCGGGCGGCAGGAGGGCATCACGATCGCCGGCGGCGTGGCAAGATCGGAGCGCATCGTGACCACCATCCTCGACGGCAGCTCACTGACGATCCCACGCCTGGTCGGCATCGCGCGCGGCGGGGACCGCGTGGAGCTCGATCCCGCGGCGGTGGAGCGCATCCGGGTCTGCCGCGCCATGCTCGAGAGCAAGCTCGCGGCGCACGAGGTGATGTACGGGACGAACACCGGCATCGGCGAGCTCTCCGAGGTGGTGCTGACCGACGAGCAGGTCGAGCAGTTCCAGCGCTACCTGATCTACAACCACGCGGCGGGGATCGGCGACCCGGCTCCGGTCGAGGTCGTGCGCGCCGCGATGGCCGGCCGAATCAACGTCCACGCGCATGGCAACTCCGGGTGCAGGCCGGAGATCACGCAGACGCTGGTCGAGATGCTGAACCGGGGAGTGGCCCCGGTGGTCAGCCGCAAGGGCTCGGTGGGCGCCAGCGGGGACCTGGCGCCAATGGCCCAGGTCGCCCTCCTGATGATGGGCGAAGGGGAGGCCTGGTC
>CAYVLM010000307.1:0-2915 GCA_964452225.1 uncultured Steroidobacteraceae bacterium
CCGACGAACTTGTCGACAATCCCTTCGTGGTCGAAGACTGTCCGTGCGGCGACGGTGTAGAAGCGGTCCATCCGGTTCCGGAACTCGTGGGGCGACATCGACTCGGCGAGGGCCGTGGAGCCCCGGACGTCGGCGAAGAGCATGGTCGCTTCGATCTCCGCCCCGCCGTGATGGTCGATCATGAACGTGTTGCAGGCGTTGCACATCTGCGGGTTGCCCGCCGAGCGGCCTTTGCCGACGAGGCGCATGACCGGCGCACCCGGCCCGGCGAAGGGCGCGGCGCAAAGGTGGCAGCGCGGCGACGACGGGATGAACCTCATGAAGCTGCGCACGCGGCGCTCGAGGGGGCTGCCGTGCGTGAGGTAGTCGCGCCACCACTCCTCGGAGTAGGCGCTCGGCTCCGACTGGCTGGCCGGCGGGCGGGTCGCTGTCATTCCTCTGCCTCCTGGCCGATAGCCTACCCCACCCCTCCCAGCCAGCCCCACCTGGCGGAATGTGCGCCACGGATACCTAACGGCCAACGAGCCGTCGCCGGCCGCTGCTGCATGTCCCCGATGTGTCGTCGCGGGCAAACGGCGGCCAACGAGGGGCCTCGAACGGCCGCCATCGGGCCCAATCCGCGGCCTTCTTGTCCGTTAGGTATCCCGGGTGCAAACGGCGATGCCAGACAGGGACGGGAGACGGCGAGCGGAGGAGGACGCGGCCGCGGGAGCGGAACCCACCGCACGTTCCGGCCGTCTAGCCCACACAACCTCGATGAACCACCCGGAGGTCTCCGATGTCCGTTTCGCGCTCCACCGTTGTCCGCCTGGCGGCTGTTGGCGCCACCGCCCTGGTGGCCGTCGCACTGGTCATGACCAGCCTGGGGCCGTGGCAGCCCGCGGTGCGCGGCGCCTCCCCCGCCCCGAACGCTGACACGAGCGGCGGGATCACGGTCAGCGGCCTCGGAACCATCACCCTGACGCCGGACCTCGCGACCATCGTCATCGGGGTGCAGTCCCAGGCCAGCACCGCGGCGAAGGCCCAATCGTCCGCCAGCACGGCCATGAACCGGGTCATCGCCGCCATGGGGGCACAGGGGGTCGCCGACGTCGACATGAAGACCCAGTGGGTCTCGCTGCAGCCGCAGTACGACTACCGCTCCACCGGCTCGGCCCGGACCATCACCGGCTATCTGGCGACCCAGAGCCTGTCGATCAAGGTACGCAAGATCGCCACCACCGGCGCGGTCATCGACGCCGCGGTTGCCGCGGGCGCGACGCAGGTGAGCGGCATCGGCTTCTCGATCGCCGATCAGACCGCCGCCACCGCGCAGGCCCGCACGGCCGCCATGAATGACGCCCGCCAGCGGGCAGAAGACCTGGCCAAGGCCGCCGGCGTGACGCTCGGCGCGCTGCGATCAGTCACCGAGTCGGTCTCATCGCCGCCGATCCGCTACTACGGTGCCGCCGATCTTGCCGCCCCGGAGGCGCAGACCACCGTCCAGCCCGGCACGACTGACGTGAGCGTGTCGGTGCAGGCGACCTTCGCCATCGGCTAGGTCATCGGCTTGGCCCTCGGCGGGCCCCTCGCGGGGGCCCTCTGCGGGGCCCAGACACGACGAAGGGATCTGCCGCATCCCACCGGGACCGCAGATCCCTATCGGCGAACCCATCGGGTCCGGAGAACTAGCCCCGGGTCTGACGAATCCGCCTCAGACGTCGCGCCTGGCCCGCGGGGGCTTCCGCCGCGGCGCCTTCGGTAAGCGACGAAGGTGCGCGGTGAAAGTGCCAAGCCAGACTGGCATCAGCCGCTCCTCGTTTGCAGAGCGGCCCGACGGCTACCAGGCCGCCGAACCGGAACCGTGGGCCGGCCCGACCGGGTTGGACCGCAGTCCGAAGACCGCGACGTCGGTCCCGATCGTTGCCGCCGCCCGGTGGACCCTTCCCTCGTGACGATCCCGGTCGAACCGCGAGGGGGGTTTTTGGCCCTCCTCCGTCCCTCCGGGCGAGACAGTGTGCCCACCGTGCGCCGGGACGGGAGCTAATCCCCGTCTCCCACGCAACCAGCGCCCCGACGGCGTGCCCGCGGTGGTCGACGTAAATCAGGTCACCACGAGCGCGTCCATCGCGCGCTTCGTCCCGCCCGAGGGCGAGTGTCAGCGCGCACCCGGAGTCTAGGGCCGCGGCTCCCCTGCGGTCAACGGTTTTCCGTCACGAGTCCCCCGTCGGGTTGCCGAGCGCGCGAACCTCCCGTCAGCCGGGCTACCACCCACGGTGGTGGCTCTACGGCAGACGGGATCCTCCGCCATCGGGCTACCACCCACAGTGGTGATGTCGCGGCAGACGGGATCCTCCGCCATCGGGCTACCAGCCGCAGTGGTGGCTCTACGGCAGACGGGATCCTCCGCCATCGGGGTACCACCCACGGTGGTACGCCAGCGGGGACGGCTGCTCCCGGGGCATGCGCGGAGGCGAGAGCCGTGCTCTACAGTTGTGACCGATGCCGCGACAAACCGACGACACGCCTCCGCCTCCCCCTGCCCCGCTCGGATCGGCAGCCGCGCGCTGGGACGATGCCTACCGCCTGGAGCGGGCGCCCTGGGACATCGGCCAGGCGCAGCCCGCCTTCGTCCACCTGGCCGATGCCGGCGAGATGGCGAGCCCCGTCCTGGACTGCGGCTGCGGGACCGGCGAGCACGCGCTGATGCTCGCCGCGCGCGGGCTGACGGTGCTCGGCGTGGACATTGCGCCATCGGCCATTGGGCTGGCGCGCCGCAAGGCCACCGAGCGACGCCTGCAGGCGGACTTTCGCATAGCCGATGCGCTGGCCCTGGACCGCCTGGGGCGCCACTTCGCGACGGTCATCGACTCCGGCTTCTTCCACACCCTCTCGGACGCTGACCGGCCGCGCTACCTGGCGAGCACGGGTGCCGC
>CAYVLM010000308.1:0-2905 GCA_964452225.1 uncultured Steroidobacteraceae bacterium
CAGGCGGGCTCACGGTGCACCGCAGGATACGCCGCGATCACTGTCAGAACCCGGCCGGAACTCGGGAGCCGGTGGGTACGCGATGACCCCGGATCCGTGAGGTCCCGGGGTCATCGGTGGGCGCCTGGGCCGAGCTCCCGGCGCCTCGAGGCCGACAGAGAGCCGCGACTCCCTCTATCGGCGGCAGCAATCACGGGCGGACAACTGGTGTGCGCAAGTGTGCCGCTCGCCCCGAAGTAGGCCATGGACGGCGGTGGCGGCGAGTGTGCCGAACGGCCTGTCCGGGCCGGACGGAAGTCACAACCCGTGGGTCGGTCGCAGTACGCTACGCGCATGCCGCACCGTGTCCCGCAGCTGCCGCTGCCGGCGTTCCTCACCGCGCTCGACGCCTGGCGCGCACGACCCGAGCCGGAGGAGGGCGGCAACCTGGAGCGCGAGCTGGGGTCGCTCCTGGAGCGGACCGGGTTCCTGGGTGCGCTGGTGGTGGTGGACGCACCGCCACTCGCCGCGGTCGAGATTCGCGCCGGGACGCTGGCAGCCGACGGGGAGCCGGACGATGACGGGCACAGCAGGACGGCCGAGCTCACGCTGCTGACCGGGACGGGCACGCCGCAGCTGGGGACGGTCCGGCTCCATGGGCTGAACGCCGACATGGGCCGCGCCCCCGAGCTGGCCAATGCCATTGCCACCGCGGTCGAGGCTGTCCGCGACCGCGAGCGTGCGCGCCGCGCGGAGCTGAACCTGGCGGCCCTGGACGACGCGGTCCGAGGCGTGGCCCAGCTGCTGGACATCGACCTGGTCCTGCAGCGCGTTGTCAACCAGGTCCGGGAGCTCGTGGATGCCGACTATGCGGCGCTCGGCATCTTCGACGAGGACGGCGTCATCCAGCGCTTCATCACGAGCGGAATCAGCCAGCCGGAGCGCGAGCGGATCGGCGACCTGCCCCAGGGCCGCGGACTCCTGGGCCTGATCATCCAGGAGGGCCGCGCGTATCGGGTTGCCGACATCATGACCGACGAGCGCCGCCACGGGTTCCCGCCCAACCATCCGGAGATGCACCCCTTCCTGGGCGCCCCGATCCCCTCGCTCCATAAGACGATCGGCAACCTGTACCTGACGCGTGCAGGGGTGGGCCGCCCGTTCACGGCGGAGGATCAGCGCCTTGTGGACCGCTTCGCTCTGCACGCCGGGATCGCGATCGAGAACGCGCGTCTCCACGATCGGGTCCAGCGGCTGGCCATCGTCGAAGAGCGCGAGCGCATCGGCCGCGACCTCCACGATCGGATCATCCAGCGCCTGTACGGCCTGACGCTGGCCCTCGACGACGTGCCCCACCTGGTGGTGGAGGCACCCGGCGACGCCCAGCAGCGAATCGAGGACGCGATCGAGGCGCTCACCGCCACGATCCAGGAGATCCGGACCTTCGTGTTCGGCCTGAGGCCGGTCGAGCTGGACGAGCGCGGCCTGGTGGGCGCCCTCGAGCAGCTGGCCGGCGAGGTGCATCGCAGCGTGGGCCTGGAGGTGTCGGTGCGTGTCGAGCCCGGCATCGACCCGCCAATGGAGCACGTCGCGGAGCTCCTCAGCGTCGCCCGCGAGTCGCTGACGAACATCGCCCGCCACGCCGAGGCCAGGGCGGCGGAGGTCGACCTGAGCGACGATGGCAGCGCCTTCCGCCTCGAGGTGATCGACGACGGCGTCGGGTTCGACCCGGCCGCCGCCATCGTGCCGGGCCATCACGGGCTGGCCAACATGCGGGAACGTGCCGCACGGATGGACGGAATGCTGGAGGTGGGGAGCGAGAAGGGACGCGGGACACGTATCATCCTCACGTTGCCGCATCGTCCGACCACCGACGGCCGGGACGAGCGGACGACCGAGCAGGACCAATGACCGAGCACGACGAGCAGGGAGGGGCGATGCCCAGCGGAGACGGCGAGCAGAACGCGCCGGAGCGTCCGCTGCGCCTGCTGGTGGTCGATGACCACGAGGTGGTGCGGCAGGGACTGGTGGCGCTTCTCGACCGCCGGGACGAGTTCCAGGTCGTCGCCGAGGCGGGGACCATGGCCGAGGCGATCGCCGCAGCACGCCGCTTCGAGCCCGACCTGGTGGTGATGGACGTGCGGCTGCCGGACGGATCCGGCGTCGAGGCCTGTCGCGAGATCCGCTCCGAACGACCGGAGACCCGGGTGGTGATGCTGACCAGCTACCCTGACGAGGAGGCGGTCCTCTCCGCCATCATCGCCGGCGCCTCCGGATATCTGCTCAAGCAGATCCGCGGGCGCGACCTGGTGACCGCGCTCCAGTCGGTGGCCCGCGGCGACTCGCTCCTCGACCCGGGCGTCACCGAGCGCGTCCTCGAGCGCGTGAGGCGGGCGGCCAGCGGCGGCGAGCAGGACGAGCTGAGCCAGCTGACGGCCCAGGAGCGCAAGATCCTGCTCCTGGTCGCCGAGGGGAAGACAAACAAGGAGATCGCCGGCGAGGTCTTCCTGTCGGACAAGACGGTCAAGAACTACGTCTCGAGCATCCTCTCCAAGCTGAACCTGGAGCGGCGCGCGCAGGCGGCCGCCTTCGTCGCCAAGCATCGCCTGGGCGAGTAGCGGCGTTCCCGCCGCGTACCGGACGTCCCGGGCCGCGCCGGACCGGTCCCGGCCGGCCTTGCCAACGGTCACACATATTCGGGTATTCCGGCAGGGCACATATGCGCATGGGATGCATACCATCGGCGTAACGCATCGTGCTGGAGCAACGTCCGGCACCTGCTCCCTCAGCAGGGGCCGCCGGCCATGGCCGGCGGCCTTCGCGTTCCCGCCCGGCGGTCACCGCTAGACTCCCTCGCGTGCCAGCTCAGGCGTCGTCCGGGCCGCGCCCCGGCGAGCCCTCACCGGTCCAGGACTGGCGGGTGCTC
>CAYVLM010000309.1:0-2899 GCA_964452225.1 uncultured Steroidobacteraceae bacterium
TGGCACGGTGCCGGGCGTCGCTCGCACGGACGCAACGGGACCGCCGTGCTCCTGCGCGTCCCCCCTGGCACCGTGGTCCATGACGAGGCGGATGCCGTGATCGGCGAGCTGCTTGCTCCCGGCGAGCGGCTGGTCGTGGCCCGCGGCGGTCGCGGCGGTCGCGGCAACGTCCACTTCGTGTCACCCACCCATCGGGCACCCCGCCACTTCGAGAAGGGGGATCCGGGCGAGCAGCGCTGGGTGGAGCTCGAGCTCAAGTCGATAGCCGACATCGGCCTGGTCGGCGCGCCGAACGCCGGGAAGTCGACGCTCCTGGCGGCGCTGACGGCGGCGACGCCCCGGGTCGGACCGTACCCGTTCACCACAACGGCACCGAACCTTGGCGTGCTCGAGCTGGGCGACAAGACCGATCCCGACCAGCGCACCGCCGTCCTGGCCGACGTTCCCGGCCTCATCGAGGGAGCGCACGCCGGTCACGGGCTGGGACACGAGTTCCTGCGCCACGTCGAGCGGACCCGGGTCCTGCTCGGGGTGGTGAACGGGGCCGCGGACCAACCCCTCGCCGAATGGCGCGGCGTGGTCGAGGAGCTCCGTCGCCACGACGCCTCCCTCCTCGAGCGGCCGATGCGGGTCGTGGTCACCAAGCTCGATCTGCCCGCCGTCCGGTCCCGCTGGCCGAGCCTGAGACGGCAGATCAGCGCTGCGCCGGGGCTCGGCGGCCGCCCGATCGGGGTCTCCGCCCACGACGGGACCGGGCTCGCCGAGCTTCAGGAGGCGCTCCGGGCCGCGCTCGAGGAGGCGGAATCGCGCGCTCCGGCGGAGACGGACGCCGCCGGCCCGCTTCGCGTCCACCGCTTCGATCCGCTGGAGGCCGGCTGGCAGGTGATCGCTGAGACGGACGGCCTGCGGGTCCGTGGGCGGCGGATCGAGGAGGCCGCCGGCCGCACCGACTTCACCAACGAGGAGTCTCGCGAGCGGTTCGCCCGCCTCCTGGACCGGCTCGGCATCGAGGCCGAGCTCCGCCGACTCGGGGCACGCGCGGGCACCACGGTCCGGATTGGCGCCACGGAGCTCGAATGGGCCGAGGAGTGAGCTCCCCCCTGGCGGAGCCCCGGGCCGCGGCAGCCGGGGAGACGGTGGGCGGTCCGAGACGGATCGGCGTGCTTGGCGGCACCTTCGACCCGCCGCACATCGGCCATCTCTGGCTGGCGACCCTGGCGGCCGACGAGCTGGGGCTGGATCGCGTCCTCTTCATGCCCGCCGGGCAGCCCCCGCACAAGCGGGGTCGGCCGATCACCGCCGCCGCCGATCGGCTGCTCATGACCCGCCTGGCGATCGCCGGCAACCCCCTCTTCGAGCTGACGATCATCGAGATGGAACGTCCGGGGCCGTCGTTCACCCTCGACAGCGTCACGGAGCTGCTGTCGATGTCCGGCGACGACGTGGCCCTGTTCCTGATCATGGCCGCCGACTCCCTGGCGCAGATCGACACCTGGCGCGAGCCGGAGCGCATCCTCTCGCTCGTCGAGTGGGCGATCGGCCCGCGGCCAGGCTCGACCTTCCCGGACGCCGCATTCCTCGCTGAGCGCTTCGGCTCCGCGGCCGGGCGCATCCACCTCCTCGCCGGCCCGGGCCTCGCGGTCAGCGCCTCGGAGATCCGGCAACGGGTGGCAGCCGGCCGCAGCATCCGCTACCTTGTGCCCCGGGCCGTGGAAGAGCTGATCGCGGATCGGCACCTCTACCGCCGCTGAACGAACTCCTGCACGGGGAGCACGACACCTGGCAGAACCAGCCCGCACCGTCCTCGCCGATCCGTCCGAGCTTGCGCATCGGATCGTGGACGTCGCGTCCGACAAGAAGGCGTCCGATATCGTGCTCCTGCGCACGGCCGAGCTGACCACCATGGCCGACTTCTTCGTGATCTGCTCGGGGCGAAGCGACCGACAGGTCCATGCCCTGGCCGGGGCCATCGTCGACGAGCTCCGCGAGGACGGCGTGCGCCCGCTGGGCGTGGAGGGGGGAGCCTCGGCCCGCTGGGTCCTCCTCGACTACGGGAGCGTGATCGTCCACGTCTTCGCTCCCGAGGAGCGCGAGTACTACGGCCTCGAGCGCCTGTGGAGCAAGGCGATCCAGGTGGTGCGCATCGTTTGACGCAGGTACCGGTTGGTCCTACCCCGGTACTCCTATTGAGGCCGATGGCGCCCGAATCCATCCTCGCTCCATGCACGAGCTGTCCGCCGTCGGGCAATCCACGGAGACCTGCCGCTTCTGCGGAGGAACCCTCCTGACGAGCGTCTTCGACACCACGTTCCGCGACTCCACCGCGGACGAGCGGCTCTTCTTCGCCATTCCGGGCGCGCTCTGCGTCCCGTGCCGCCAGCTGTACGTCGACCAGCAGCTGATCGGCATCCTGGGCCTCGCCGACGCGCGGTGCACGTTCGCTATCGAGAGCGACCGCGTGCTGCGCTCCTCGGCTGCCTGACGGCCCCATTCGATCCGGTAGCCCTCCGGCGACGCCTCCCCGCTCCCAGAGCGGGGTCGCGTCGTGCCCGGCGCAGGCCAGGGGCGCCGGTCAGCCTCCGCCGGCTCGGGTGGCGAGCAGGTGCTCGCCGAGCCAGGCGCTGATCGCCGCCTCCGGGTCGATCCTGTTGGACTTGATCGCGAGATCGGCCTCGAAGAGGCCCTGCAGCATCAGCGCCAGCTCGTCGGGCCGATAGCGGCGCGCCGCATCGGCGATGCGCTGGGCACCGCGCGCGCTGCCGCGACCGACACGGCGGGTCAGCTCGGCGGGTGTTGCGCCGCGGGAGAGGAGGTCACGGGCCACGATGAGGTCGGCGAGCCGTGGGTGGATCGAGGCCGTGATGCGGAGCACCGGCTGGCCCTCCTCGAGCGCGCGACG
>CAYVLM010000310.1:0-2895 GCA_964452225.1 uncultured Steroidobacteraceae bacterium
CGGCGTTGGTCGCGGCCACGTGGTACAGCTGGTACTGCTCGTTCTGCGCCGTGAAGAGGTCCTCCGGATAGCGCAGGTGCGCCTGGAGGTCGGCGCTCATGGCGGAGAGCGGCTTGAAGAGGTTCGGGAAGATCTTGGCCCAGGCGTTGATGATCGGATCGCTCGGGTCGCTGATGTAGAAGCTCACCGACCCGTCATAGGCGTCGATCACCACCTTCACGCTGTTGCGCACGTAGTTCATGCCTCCGAAGAGGCTGCCGCTCAGCGGCTGGGCATCGGGGTAGTGGTCCGAGGTGGTGTAGGCGTCCCAGAACCAGTACAGGTGCCCGTCGGCGCTGACCAGGTACGGGTCCCGGTCGTAGGTGAGGAACGGCGCGATCGCCTGGACCCGTGACGCGAGGCTGCGCCGGAAGAGGATCTGGGAGCTGCTGGTCAGCTGGTCGCTGATCAGCAGGTTGAAGTCGCCGAAGCGGACCGCGTAGAGCAGGCGGTTGAAGAAGCCGCCGATCCCCACGCCCGTCGTGCCCGACCAGGTGGTGGTCGCGTTCTTGTCGGATCCGACCGGGTAGTCGAACTCCGCGGTCTTCGTGCCGGTGACCACGTAGCTGCTCTCGGCCTCTCCAAAGTAGATGCGCGGCTGCCCCACCGGGATCGCCCCCGACTGGTTGATCCCGCTGACGAGGTAGTCGGGCTGGCCCTCGCTGGTGACCGCGTTGACCGGGACCGCCACGATCCCGTAGCCGTGGGTGTAGAAGAGGTGCTCGTTGGTCCATGTCTGGCCCGGCGGCGGGACGAGCTCGCGCGCCGAGAGCATCACCTGGCGCTCGATGCCGTTGATCTCGTAGCGGTCGATGTCGACGTCCTGGAAGCTGTAGTAGCTGCGCAGGTTCTGGGTCTGGCTGATCGTGTCGAGCAGGGGCTTGTAGTCCCACAGCCGCACGTTCTGGAGCGTCGTCGCGTTGTCGTTGAACAGCGTCCGGGTCAGCGGTTGGGAGCCGGTGAACGACTTCTGGGTGATGGTGTCGAGGCCGAACGCCTTCTGCGTGGCCGCGATGTTGGCGACGATCTGGGGTCGCTCGACCGCGAGCTCGTTGGGATCCACCTGGACTCGCTGCACGACACTCGGATAGATCCCGCCGATGATCACCGAGGCGACGATCCAGCCGGCCGCGGCGAAGCCGAGCAGCCAAAGCGTGCGGAACCAGGTGTTGGCCAGCACGAGGACCGCGGCGATCACCGCCACGACGGTGAGGATGATGTAGGCCGGCTCCTGGGCATGCAGATCGGTGTAGCTCGCGCCGACCAGGGACGCGCCCATCCCCCGGGTCGAGAAGGAGAGCTCCGCGATGTCGAGCTGGTATCCGAGCGCCACCACGATCAGCAGCAGCGCGCCAAGGATCGCCAGGTGGCCGCGGATCGGCCGGGTGAGCCGAAGCTGCCAGCGCATGGCCCCGGCGGCGTAGGTCGCCAGGGTGAGCAGGCCGATGACGATCAGGGTCGCCACGCCCCACCCCTGGAGGAAGCGCAGGAATGGCAGCCCGAACACGTAGAAGCTGACGTCGTGCCCGAAGTGCGGATCGATGACACCGAAGCTGCCGCCATTGATGTAGAGCAGGATCTGCTGCCACTCGCTGCTCCAGGCGCCGGCGCTCACGAGCGCCAGCAGCAGGGCCAGCACGACCAGGCCCAGGGTGATCGCGCCGGACAGGTCCGGGATCTCCAGCGATCCGATCCGGTGGATCGGGACCCGCGGTGCGATGCGGCGAGCCGCGAGCACGGAGACCACCGCGGGAATCGCGAACAGCGCGTAGCCGAGCACGAAGAACCCGACCTGGGCCCACAGCCGCGTGCCGAAGACGCCGCCCAGCCCGAGCGCCGAGAACCACTGGAGGTCGGTGATGAGCTCGACCACGCCGCTGGCCAGGCCGATGACCACGAAGAAGACGAACACGGCGAGGCCGATGAGGATCCAGCGCCGGTACCGGGCCCAGTCCCCCCAGTCGCCGCTCGTCCACGGACCGCCGAAGGGGCCTCCACCGCCGGTCCCGCCGCGACCCGGAGACCGCCCGCCCGGAGACCGCCCACCCGGAGACCGCCCACTCGGACCGGCGCTCCGCCGTCGCGATGCGCCCTTCAGCGGCGTGGGCTCCTCGTCTGCGGGGTCGGGGCCGTCGTCGCCGACTCCGGGAGTGGCGTCGCGGTACCGGTCCCCGGCCGGGCGGTTCCGCGGCGGGCGCGGACGCCCCTCGCGGCGGGCATCCTGCTCGGCCTGGCGGCGCTGCAGCTCCTCGAGCAGGCGATCGAACCAGCTGGACATGACGGAGATGCTAGCGGTTCTCGCCGTTACCGGCGGCGGCTCACTCCCACTCGATGGTTGCCGGCGGCTTGGAGCTGATGTCGTAGACGACGCGATTCACCCCGGGAACCTCGTTCACGATCCGCGCGCTGATCCTCGCCAGCACCTCGTACGGCAGGCGGGCCCAGTCGGCGGTCATCCCGTCGTCGCTTGTGACCGCCCGGATCGCGACCACGTTGGCGTACGTCCGGCCATCACCCATGACGCCCACCGTCTGCACCGGGGTGAGGATGGCGAAGCTCTGCCAGAGGGAGTGGTACAGCCCCGCCGCCTTGATCTCGTCGATCACGATCCAGTCCGCCTCGCGCAGGGTCTCCAGGCGCTCAGCGGTCACCTCGCCAATGATCCTGATCGCGAGCCCCGGCCCGGGGAACGGCTGGCGCCCGACCATGGCATCCGGGAGCCCGAGCTCGGCTCCCACCTGCCGGACCTCGTCCTTGAACAGGTACCGCAGCGGTTCGACCAGACTGAAGCGCAGGTCGGGAGGCAGACCGCCGACGTTGTGGTGGGTCTTGATCTTCGCCGCCGCCTTGGTCTCG
>CAYVLM010000311.1:0-2882 GCA_964452225.1 uncultured Steroidobacteraceae bacterium
CTCCGAAGGGTGAGCCACGCCGCGGTAGTCGGTCGCCAGCCCGCCCGCCGCCGCGAGGCCGTTCAGGAACGGCGCCTGCGAGCTCCCGATCACCTGGGAGTAGGAACGATTCTCCATCACGATCATCCAGATCCGCTTGACGCCCATGGCGCCCGCCGAGGCGCCCGGCGCCGGAATCGACCCGGCGCCACCAGACGGGGTCGCGGTCGCCGCAGAGGCCGATGCGCTCGCGCTGCCGGGGACGATGGCAGGGCCGCTCGCCGTCGCGGGAGCGGGACCGCCGCCGAGCGACTGGAGCATCACCACCGCGACAATGGCCACGGCCGTCACCAGGGCCGCGCCCGCGATCAGCTGACGCCTGGCCATCATGCCGTCGCCCCGAAGCGCTGCTTGAAGGCCACGATCCGTGCATACGCCTCGTCGATGCGGGCCTCGGGGATTGAGCCGTCCGCGACCAGGGCCGCGATGGCATCGACGGTGGTCGCCACGATCCCCGGCTCAAAGACCTGCTGCTGCGCGATGGTGAGCACGTCCACGCCCGCGGTGATCGCGAGACGCAGGGCGTCCGTGTAGCCGTAGGCGGCGCGGATGGCGCCCATCTGCATGTCGTCGCTGATCACCAGGCCGTCCCACCCGAGCTGGTTGCGCAGGATCCCGGTGATGATCGTCTTCGAGAGCGTGGCGGGATGCTGCGCGTCCAGGTTTCGGTTGAAGACGTGGGCGGTGAGGACGGCATCGGCCAGGCCGTCTGCGATCACGTTGGCGAACGGCTTGAGCTCCACGGACGACCAGGTGTTCGTGACGTCAACCACGCCCAGGTGGGTGTCGCCGGTCGAGCTGCCGTGTCCGGGGAAGTGCTTCAGGGTCGTGAGCGTGCCGATCGCGTGGTGCCCGGTGATGAACGCCTCCGCCTGGCTGGTGACGAGGGCCGGATCGGCGCCGAACGAGCGGTCGAGTGCACCGATGATCGGGTTGTTCGGGTTGACGTCGAGGTCCACCACCGGCGCCAGGTTCAGGTTGATCCCGGCCGCCCTGAGGGTGGTGGCGATGGCGCGACCCTGCCGTCGGGTGAAGGCCGGGTCGTTGCGCGCGCCGAGCGCGGCTGCGGAGTAGGTCGCGGGGAACCCGTGCGCCGGGCCCAGGCGGGCCACCTCGCCGCCCTCCTCGTCGACGGCCACGATGAGCGGGGTGGCCGCCTCTCGCTGCAGGCCCGCCACCAGGGCCGCGAGCTGCGAGGGCGACTGGATGTTGCGCACGGCGCTGCCGGTGGGCAGGTCCTGGTCGTAGAGGAGGACGCCGCCCAGGTTCCGCTCGCGGATGTCGGCCACCGCGCTCGTGGCCTGGGCAACCGTCAGGCCGCGGAAGCCGACCAGCAGCATCTGGCCGATCTTCTCGCGCAGGGTTGGCCCCGGCGTCTGGCTCGGAACCTCGCTGGGCGTGGGGGTCGGCATGGCCGTGGGGGTCGGCATGGCCGTGGGGGTCGGCATGGCCGTGGGCGTGGGCGGGGGCAGGGACGAAGTCGGGGAGGAGGTCGGTCGCCGGGTGCAGGCGGCCACGACCAGCGCCACCGCGCCGCTTCCGAGCATCGCCAGGAATCGGCGTCGGGGGATGGGTGCCGGCAGGCGAAGCATCGCGCACAGCCTACCGGTCCGTGAGCGATCCGGCTCGGAGCCGGCGGGGCCCGCGCCAGAACCTTCAGCGGCCTCTCAGGATCAGGGCGCACCATGGAAAGGAAAACGAGCACGGAGGGCAGCCTCCGGGAGGTACGGATGAGCAGACGTGGGCTTGCCGCGGTCGCCATTGCCGTCGGCGCGGCGCTCGTGCTGGCGGTCGTCGCCTTCGTGGCGTACAACGCGGGTGCGAGGAGCGGCGGCTACGAGATCGGCCGGATGCGGGGGCCCGGATTCAGCATGGGCATGGGCGGCTGGTTCGGCGGCGGGATCGGTCTGCTGCTGCTGATCCTGATCGTCGCCGGCATCGTGTGGGCCGTCGTGGCCCTTGCGCGACCCGAGCCGCACCAGCCGCCACCCCCGCCTGGCTTCGGAGCACAGCAACCGCCACCCCCGGGCTTCGGGGCTCCGCCTCAACCGCCCCAGGCACCACAGGCACCTCCGCCGGCGCCCACGGCGCCTGCCGCGCCTGCACCCGGGTCCGTCGAGGCCTTCGAGGCCTGGCACCGGCGGGCGCACGCCGCCCAGGAATCGGCCACGCCGGGCGACGCGACCAGGGAGGGCGAGCCTCCCACCGGATGAGCCGCCACGCGGGGCCTGGCGCGGGGTCCTAGCGCGACGCCGTGCGCAAGGCGCTCGTCGCCGCCAGCATGCCGATCAGCATCCCGGCCGCGAAGACGGGCCAGGCGAAGACCGACGGCGTCCCTCCGGAGATGACCACCCCGGCATTCAGGGTGAAGCTCAGGATGACAACCAGCCCGCCCAGCGCCAGGAGGCCGAAGCGGGCGGCGTCCATCCGCACCCCGCCGCCATCCCGAAGACGGACGGCCACCGCCAGCCCGAAGCCGATGAGCCCCAGGCTCACCGCGACGGGCGCCCAGACCGGACCCGCCCACGGCACCGGCAGCAGGAAGAGCAGATCCCAGGTGCCGAGGCCGGTCGGCCAGCCGATGAAGAGCCACAGGAAGACGTAGTAGCCGATGTCCCAGATACCGAAGACGACCGCCGCCCACGCCAGGCGCTCGAGCGACGAGCGACCGACGATCCATCCCACCGCGCCGATCATCACCATGGTGGCGAGCTCCCGGCCGAGCTCGATCAGGCTCAGCGAGTTCGCTGCCGCGGAGAAGTCCACGGGAAAGACGACGTCGGGGGCCACGCCGAGCGCCTGGCGCAGGTAGACCACCACCGCCGCCTCGAGGTAGGCCATGG
>CAYVLM010000312.1:0-2862 GCA_964452225.1 uncultured Steroidobacteraceae bacterium
CGCGGCGATGCCGATGATTCGGTCGTGTCGAAGGCCGACGGTGAGCGATTCCGCGTGCTTCGCCGGCGGATGGGGCTGACCCAGGAGGAGCTGGCCGGGCTGGCGGGGGTTTCGCGTCGCATGGTGCAGCGTATCGAGGACGGGCGGTGGGACACAGTCAGCCACGGCG
Organism: uncultured Steroidobacteraceae bacterium; assembly: GCA_964452225.1. Taxonomy (GTDB): domain Bacteria; phylum Chloroflexota; class Limnocylindria; order QHBO01; family QHBO01; genus CAVXEH01. Next base: position 170 of record CAYVLM010000312.1, read on the forward strand.
CCACGCGGCGCGTGGCGGATGCGCTGGGCGCCCGGCTGCGGATCGTGATCACCTGGCAGGGAGAGCTGCTGGATCGACTCGTGGATGCCGGTCACGCTGAGCTGCAGAACAGTTTCGGCGAGATGCTCTCCGTCGCGGGCTGGCTCATCGCGGTGGAGACCAGCTTCTACCTGCCCATGACAAATGCTCGCGTGCTGTGCGTTAGGAGGGCGAACCGGGGCAACCGGGTTCGGAGGAGGGGCCCACGGGTGACAAATGAGCGACTGATGTCGCATATGTCGCCGGAACCGCCCGCCTCGCAACCCTAAGGCCCACTACGGGAGCAAATGTCATCAGTTGCGGCCACACGCCAGCCGTGCCCGACGGGCCAGGCATCCATCTGCCGCCCTTCGGGGCGCTCGCCGCGTGGTATCGGCTGCCGGGCACTAGAATGAGGGTTCAGCCTGGCTTGAGAACGCCCGAGGCGGACCCCGTCGCCTCGACCCCCTGCGAACGCACAACAGGAGCCTGACGAGGAACGTTGATGAAGCCGACCACGCCCGACATGATCCGGAACGTCGCCCTGATCTCCCATAGCGGCGCCGGCAAGACGAGCCTCGCGGAGGCGATGCTCTTCGACGCCGGCGCCATTGCACGTCTGGGGAGCGTGGACGCCGGAACCGCGACTCTGGACTGGGATCCCGACGCGCAGAAGCGCCAGCAGAGCATCAACCTGTCGATCGGCTCGCTCGAGCACGAGGGCGTCCGCATCACCCTGGTGGACACGCCGGGGTACGCGGACTTCCAGTCCGATGTGGTGGAGGCGCTGGCCGCCGTGGACGCGGCGATCGTGGTCGTTGACGCCAGCGCAGGTGTGGAGGTCGGTACCGAGCAGGTCTGGCGCCTGGCCGACGCCCGCGGCCTGCCGCGCTTCGTCTTCGTCAACAAGATGGACCGCGAGAACGCGAACTACGACGCGGTCCTCGACCAGCTCAAGGCCCGCTTCGGTCCCAAGATCGCCCCCGTGTACCTGCCCATCGGCGCCGCGGAGGGTTTCCGCGGCTACGTGGACGTGATCGAGGAGCACGCCACGGTCTACACCGACGGCAAGCCCAGCGAGGTGCCGATCCCGCCCGAGCTCGAGGGCATCGAGCACTCGCGGCGGGACGCGCTCATGGAGGCGGCCGCCGAGGCGAGCGACGAGCTGATGATGAAGTACCTCGAGGGCGAGGAGATCGATGACGCGGAGATCGGCGCCGCGATGCACAAGGGCACCCGTGAGGGAAGCGTGGTTCCCGTCTTCGTTGGCTCCGCGGTGAAGAACATCGGGATCCGCGAGCTCCTCTCGATGGTCGTCAGGCACGTCCCCTCCCCCGCCGAGGTGGCGGCTCGCACCACCACCGACGGGAAGACGGTCAGCCCGGACCCGGCGGGCCCCTTCGTGGCCCAGGTCTTCAAGACGACCGCGGACCCGTTCGTGGGTCGGCTGACCTACTTCCGCGTCCTTTCGGGGACGCTGGCCAGCCAGGGGCACGTGTACAACGCGAGCCGCAAGGAGGAGGAGCGCATCGGGAACCTGCTGAGCCTGCTCGGCAAGGACCAGGAGAACGTCGCCCAGGCCGGCCCGGGCGACATCGTGGCGGTCGCCAAGCTCACGAGCACCCAGGTGGGCGACACGCTGGTCGCCGATCGCTCCGGGTCGGTGACGCTGCCGGGATTCGAGTTCCCCGCGCCAAGCCTGCAGGTGAGCATCGAGCCCGAGTCGAAGGCGGACCTCGACAAGCTCGGCCAGGCTCTCTCCCGGATGCTGGAGGAGGAGCCGTCGGTGCGGGTCCACCGCCAGGAGGGAACCGGAGAGACGGTGCTGACCGCCATGGGAGATGCGCACGTCGACGTGCTGGTGGATCGGCTCAAGCGCAAGTTCGGTGCATCGGTCAAGGTCGGGACCCCGCAGGTTCCGTACCGGGAGACGATCCGGCGCGGCGCCAGGATCGACAACAAGTTCAAGCGGCAGACAGGCGGACACGGCCAGTACGGACACGTGGTGATCGAGTTCGAGCCTCTGGACAACGGCCAGGGCTTCGAGTTCGGCGACCGCATCGTGGGCGGCGTGGTGCCCAAGCAGTACATCCCCGCCGTGGAGAAGGGCCTGCGCGAGGCGCTCGACGAGGGGGCCCTGGCCGGGTACCCGATCGTGGACCTGCGGGCGACCCTGGTGGACGGCTCGTACCACACCGTGGACTCCTCGGAGATGGCGTTCAAGATCGCCGCCTCCCAGGCGCTCAAGCGAGCCTTCACCGATGCCGATCCCATCCTGCTCGAACCGGTGATCGAGGTGGAGGTGCTGGTCCCCGACGAATACATGGGCGACGTCATGGGGCAGCTCACCTCAAAGCGCGGCCACGTGCTCGGCATGGACTCGTCGGACGGGATGCAGCGGCTCCGGGCCCAGGTTCCCCAGGCGGAGATGTTCCACTACGCCACCGAGCTGCGCAGCATCACCCAGGGTCGGGGACGGTTCACCTGGCACCTGGATCACTACGCCGAAGTGCCACATACCATCACGGAGAAGGTCGTCGCCGAGCACCAGGCGAAGGCCGCCGCGGGAGAGAAGCACTAGGAGGAACCCACCATGCAGCGGCGAACGGCGTTCACGGTCGCGACCACCACGGCCCGGTTCGCACCGGACCCGGCCGGCCTGCTGGAGCGCGTCG
>CAYVLM010000313.1:0-2824 GCA_964452225.1 uncultured Steroidobacteraceae bacterium
TTCGTCATCCTCCGCGCCTTCAGCCAGGGCGCCGTGGCGCTCACCGGCGTCGAGGCGATCTCGGACGGCGTGCCGGCGTTCAAGCCTCCCGAGTGGCGCAATGCGCGCACCACGCTCACCTGGGCGACCTCGATCTTCGCGGTCCTGTTCGTGGGGATCTCCTTCCTCGTCGTGCAGATCGGGATCATTCCCGATCCGAACGAGGAGCAGACCGTCCTCAGCCAGCTCGCGCGCGGGCTCGTGGGCGACAGCTGGATCCTGGTGCTGGCCCAGGTGTCGACGGCGCTCCTGCTCGCGCTTGCCGCGAACACGAGCTTCGCCGACTTCCCGCGCCTCTCCTCGTTCCTGGCCCGCGACGGCTTCATGCCCCGCCAGTTCGCGTTCCGCGGCGAGCGGCTGGCGTTCACCACGGGCATCGTTGCGCTCGCCTCGATGGCGGCCTTCCTGCTGCTCCTCTTCCAGGCGAGCGTCTCGGGGCTGATCCCGCTCTACACCCTGGGCGTCTTCATTGCCTTCACCCTGTCGCAGGCGGGCATGTTCACCCGCTGGCTGAGGAGGCGCGAGCCCGGATGGCGTCGCGGCCTGATGATCAATGGGCTCGGGGCAGCCACCACCGCGGTGGTGGCCCTGGTGGTGGGCGTGAGCAACTTCACCCGGGGCGCGTGGGTGGTGGTGGTCCTGGTGCCGATCCTGATGCTCCTGCTGCTGAGTATCCGCCGCCACTACCAGCGCCTGCAGGACTCCGTGGCCGTCTCGCGTATCGCCGAAGGTGCCGAGAAGGCCGATCCGCCGACCGTGGTCGTGCCGATCGCCCGCCTGGACGCGCCGGCGCGGCAGGCGATCGCCTTCGCCAACTCGATCTCCGACGATGCCGTGGCCGTGCACATCACGAACGATCCGGAGGAGGCGGCCGAGCTGCGCTCCCGCTGGCCGGAATGGGCGGGGACCACCCACCTGGTCATCGTGGAGTCTCCTTACCGAGCCCTGGTTGGGCCGCTCCTCTCCTACCTCGACGCGCTGGACCGCCAGGCGCCGGACCGCCCGGTGATGGTGGTACTCTCCGAGGTGGTTCCACGCCATTGGTGGGAGAACCTCCTGCACAACCAGACAACTCTGCGGCTGAAGCTGCGGCTCTTCTTCCGACGCAACACCATCGTCGCCGACATTCCATATCACCTGCCGCCCGACGCCCGCCCCGGGTCCGACTGACGCGCGAACGCGAGGCAGTCAGCTGATCGTCCATGCCTGAGCCTGAACCGCCGCGACCGGTTGACCCGCTGCTCGAGATCCGGGAGCGGCACCGCGGCCTCCGACCCGGCGACGTCCGGGTCAAGATCGTGCGTCCCTTCGAGGAGGAGTTCGAGCGCGGCGAGAGCGGCCTCATCGCGACTGAACGCACGTTCCTGGGGCGCCGGGGCTGGGGCGCGCGCGCCCTGCGCGAGCTGCGGACGACGCTGATCGGGCGACCGATCTCCACGCAACGGGAGCACACGGAGCGGCTCACCAAGCTCAAGGCGCTGGCCATCTTCAGTTCGGACAACATCAGCTCCTCGGCCTACGCCACCGAGGAGATGATGCGGATCCTGGTGCTGGCCGGGATCACGAGCTTCTCGCTGGTGATGCCCATCACCCTGGTGATCGCGGCCATCCTGGCGGTGGTCGCGACCAGCTACCGGCAGACGATCAAGGCCTACCCGGAGGGCGCCTCGAGCTACATCGTCGCCAGCGACAACCTGGGTGCTGTCGCCGGGCTGGTGGCCGCCGCGGCGCTCCTCATCGACTACGTCCTGACCGTGGCGGTCTCGGTCTCGGCCGGCGTCGCGGCCATCACCTCCGTGGTGCCGGGCCTCTTCGCCGACCGCGTGGAGATCGCGGTCGGCATCGTCGCGATCCTGATGCTCGGCAACCTGCGGGGCATCCGCGAGTCGGGCACGATCTTCATGGCGCCCACCTACCTGTACATTGCCGCGATCGGCGGCGTGATCGTCTGGGGCCTCGTACGGCAGTTCGTCTTCCACGACCTTGGCACCTTCAGCGCGCCGCCGGGCTGGCTGCGGGCCGAGGAGGCCACCTCCGCGCTGACCCTCTTCCTCGTGCTGCGCGCCTTCAGCTCCGGCGCCGCCGCGCTGACCGGGGTGGAGGCCATCTCGGACGGCGTCCCGGCCTTCAAGCCGCCGGAGTGGCGCCACGCGAGGACCACGCTGACGTGGGCGGCGGTCATCTTCGGCAGCCTGTTCATCGGCATTTCCCTCCTGGCCAGCATCATCCACGTCGTCCCCGATCCGAACGAGCAGCGCACCGTCCTCTCGCTGATCACGAGGCAGGTGATGGGCGACGGTCCCTACCTGATCGTGCTGCAGATCGCGACGACCCTGATCCTTGCCCTCGCGGCCAACACCAGCTTCGCGGACTTCCCGCGCCTCTCCTCGTTCCTGGCGCGGGACGGCTTCATGCCCCGGCAGTTCGGGTTCCGCGGCGAGCGCCTGGCCTTCACCACCGGGATCGTCGCGCTCTCCGCGCTGGCGACGATCCTGCTGGTCGTCTTCAAGGCCAGCGTCACCAAGCTCATCCCCCTCTACACCCTGGGCGTCTTCGTGGCCTTCACCCTGTCGCAGAGCGGAATGGTGCTGCGCTGGTGGCGTCTCCGGGAGCCGGGATGGCGCCGCGGGTTCGCCATCAACGGGTTCGGCGCGGCCACGACCGGCGTGATCGCGATCATCGTGGCCTCCACCAAGTTCCTCTCCGGGGCCTGGCTGGTGATCGTGATGGCTCCCCTGCTCATCGGGCTGATGCTGGGCATCCGGCGGCACTACCGGGCCGTCGA
>CAYVLM010000314.1:0-2822 GCA_964452225.1 uncultured Steroidobacteraceae bacterium
AGGCGCAGCGGTACCGGGACTGGGTCGTGGTGACCGTGGAGAAGAACCGCGGCGGACAGGACAACGTCGACCTCGAGTACGAGAAGCTCTTCGAGTACAGCTGCTTCGATCCGACCGGCCGCATCACCGCCGAGAAGCTGATCGAAGAGCGCCTCTTCAACGAGTAGCCGACCGTCCCCCGCCATGGACCAGGTCGATCCGTACCGCGTCCTGCAGGTCGCGCCGAACGCCGAGCAGGAGGTGATCCAGGCTGCGTACCGGGCGCTGGCGCTCAAGTATCACCCCGATCGTGACGCCTCGGAGCAGGCGCAGCGCCGCATGCTCCTGCTCAACGCCGCCTACGCCCTGGTGCGCGACGAGCTCGCGCGCACGGCCTGGGACCGCTCCCGGGCGACCGGGAGCGCGGCACCGGGGTCCGGCCGGTGGAGCGCGGGGCGGACAGCCGGCACGAACGCCGTTCCGCCGCCGGCGCGCGCCGACTCGGCCGGGACCCGGATCGACTTCGGGCGCTACGCCGGCTGGACCCTGCGGGACCTGGCCCGCCGCGACCCGGACTACCTGCGCTGGCTGAGCCGGCACTCCTCGGGCATCGCCTACCGCACCGAGATCTACCAGATCCTCGGGCGTCGTGGCGCCACCGCCGCCTGAGCCGACTGCTTCGTGCGGCCCCGGGCCGCGCGTTCGCTACCCTTAGCGCATGGTCTCGATGAGCCGATCCCCGGTGCGCCGGTTCCTGCCGCTGCGCGCCGTCTTCCTCGACATCGGCGACACGGTGATGCGCCCCGCCCCCTCCTGGGAGGCGATCTATGCGGTCGCCTTCCGCGAGTTCGGCGTGCCGGTCGAGATCGAACCTCTTCGCGTGGCCCTGCGAGCCGCGTACCACCATGGAGGCTGGGGCATGGAGGGCGGATTCGAGCCCTCCGAGGAGACGAGCTTCCGGCGGACGGTCGAGATCGACCAGCAGGCGATCGCCACGCTTGGCCTGGGGCCGATGCCGGAGGGATTCTTCCGCCGGCTCTCCCAGCTCTTCACCATGCCCGAGAACTGGCACGTCTTCCCCGAGGTCGGGCAAACGCTCGAGGCGCTCCGCGACCGCGGGCTGACGGTGGGAGCCGTCAGCAACTGGGTGTGGACGCTCCCCGATCTGCTCGGCAGCCTGGGGCTCGTCGACTACTTCGATTTCATCGCGGCCTCCGCACGGGTCGGATTCGAGAAGCCGCACCCCGAGATCTTCCGCTACGCGCTCTCCCGGGCCCGGGCGGAAGCGGGGGAGGTGATCCACGTCGGTGATCATGTGGATGCTGATGTGGAAGGAGCCACCGCCGTGGGGATCAGCGCGGCCCTGATCGACCGGCACGGACGGTATCGGCGCGGGGAAGTCGCCCCCGAGGTGCCGATCATCAGCACGCTGGACGAGCTGCTGCCCATCGTCGATGCGCGACGGACCGCCGACGGTCAGTCGCCCGTCCCGGCGGCCTGAGCCATGTGGCGCTGCTTCGTGGCGGTGCCGTTGCCGGAGCCGCTTCGGGACGGGATCGCCCGTGCGGTGGCAGCCTGGCGGGCGGACCCCGCTGCTCATGACCTGCGGTGGACCGCTCCGGAGGGGTGGCACCTGACCCTCGCGTTCCTGGGCCAGACCGAGCCGGCGCTCGTGCCCCGCCTGGTGGCGGCGATCGAGACCGCGGTGGGGCGAACCGGGGCCTGGGACGCCGATGCCGGCGGGCTCGGTACCTTCCCCGGGCCGCGACGGGCACGGGTGCTGTGGTACGGGATCGCGGATCGAGAAGGCGACCTCGCACGGCTGGCGGCCGCCGTCGGGAATGCCCTCGCGCCAATGGCACCCGGCCTTCGGCAGGGTCAGCCCTTCCGGGCGCACATCACGCTCGCGCGAGCGCGCGATCCTCGAGGGACGGACCTGTCCGGCTGGCTGGCGCCGCGCACGGCGCCGGAGGGACGGGTGCCGATCAAGCGGGTGGCGCTGTATCGGTCGCACCTTGGCCGCGGCCCGGCGCGATACGAAGAGCTGGCGTCGGTGACGCTGGCGCGGGGGCCTGGTGGGATGATGGACGGCGAAGCGGAGGCATCGGTCGGTGGCTGAGACGCTGCAGAAGAAACGAACGCCGATGGTGGCCGTCATCGGCGACGGCGATCCAAGGGGTCCCGATGCCCACCGGGTGCTCGAGTGGGCCGAGGAGGTCGGCGCGCTGCTGGCCCGCGGCGGCGCGATCGTGGTCACCGGCGGGATGGGCGGCGTGATGCGTGCGGCCTCACGCGGGGCGGCCGGCGTGGGCGGCCTGACCGTGGGGATCCTTCCGGGTGACGACCCGGAGGAGGCCAACGAGTTCGTCGGGCTCCCGGTTGCGACCGGGCTCGGCGTGGCCCGCAACCTGGTGGTCGTGACCAGCGCCGACGCCGTGGTGGCGATCGGGGGCCGGCACGGAACCCTGTCCGAGATCGGGCTGGCACTGCGGATGGGACGCCAGGTCGTGGGACTGGGGTCGTGGCGCGTGGAGTCGGACCGCGCGGTCGGCGGGCCGCGCATCCACCGCGCGCGCGACCCGCGCGAGGCGGCCCAGCTCGCGCTGCGGATGGCGAAGGAGGGCCCGATCCGCCCCGGCTAGGTTGGGCCGTACCTCTAGTGGACGAGTCCGCGCATCGCGAAGTGGTAGAGGTCGGCGGGGATGTACGGCATGCTCAGCGCAGCGCTGCCGGTGATCGTCCAGTGCCAGGAGATGATCTGCACCGACGCGACCCCGTTTCCGCTTGATCCGCCGTCGAGGATGACCTCCTCGACGATCGTCGGGTACGACGACTGGGGGTTG
>CAYVLM010000315.1:0-2800 GCA_964452225.1 uncultured Steroidobacteraceae bacterium
GCGATGGCTACGCGCTGCTGCTCGCCGCCGGAGAGCTGCGTCGGCAGATGCTCCCCGTGGCGGTGCAGCCCCACGAGGTTGAGGAGCATCGGCACACGACGCCGGATCTCGCCCCTCGCGGCGCCGGTCACCTCGAGGGCGAACGCCACGTTCTCGTAGACCGTCTTGGTGGGGAGCAGGCGGAAGTCCTGGAAGACGATGCCGATCCGCCGCCGGAGGCGCGGCACCTCGCGCCGCCGGATGCGGGACAGGTCCCGCCCGGTGACGACCACGCGCCCTGCGGTCGGCAGGACGTCGCGGATGAGGAGCCGGATGAAGGTCGTCTTGCCGGCTCCGGAAGCACCGACCAGGAACACGAAGTCGCCGCGCGGAATGGTGACGTTCACCTCGCTCAGCGCGACCTTGCCGTTCGGGTAGATGACGCCGGCGTCGACCATGGTGATCACCGCCTCGGCGGCCAGGCGCGCCGTGGGCGTCCGCTCGTCGCGGCCTGTCCCCGTCATCGGGCTGGCCACGCTCACGGCGTCGCCGCCTCGTTCGTCTCGCCGATGCGCGAGCGGAGGTATCCGTCGATGAACGGATCGATGTCGCCGTCGAGGACGGCGGTCGGGTTCGAGGTCTCCACGCCGGTTCGCAGGTCCTTCACCATCGTGTACGGCTGGAGCACGTAGCTTCGGATCTGGTTGCCCCAGCCTGCCTCAACGTGCACACCGCGCAGGCGGTTCAGCTCCGCCTCGCGCTCCTCCATCTTGCGCTCGATGAGCCGCGCGCGCAGGACCGCCATGGCGCGTTCCCGGTTCTGGATCTGGCTGCGCTCGTTCTGGCAGGTCACCACGATGCCGGTGGGCAGGTGGATGATGCGGACTGCCGAGTCGGTCTTGTTGACGTGCTGTCCGCCGGCTCCCGAGCTGCGGTAGGTCTCGATGCGCAGGTCGTCGTCCCGGATCTCGACCTCGGTGTCATCGGGCACCTCGGGCATGACCTCCACCAGCGCGAAACTGGTGTGGCGGCGCTTCTGTGAGTCGAACGGGCTGATCCGGACCAGCCGATGCACGCCGCGCTCCGAGCGAAGACGCCCGTACGCGTAGCGCCCGCTGATGCCGAAGGTAACCGACTTGAGCCCGGCCTCCTCGCCCTCGGTCTGGTCCAGGATCTCGGTTCGGTACCGGTTCCGCTCTGCCCAGCGCAGGTACATGCGCAGGAGCATCTCGACCCAGTCCTGGCTTTCAGTGCCGCCGGCGCCGGCGTGGATCGAGACGATCGCCGGGCTCGGGTCGTACTCGTCGGACAGGAGGAGCTGCCCCTCCATCCGGCTCCAGTCGGCCTGGAGGGCGGCCAGGTCGCGCTCGAGATCCGGCTGGAGCGAGCCGCCCCCGTCCGGCTCTTCTGCCGCCAGCGCGGCGATCTCCGCAAGGCCGTTGGCGCGCTCCTCGAGCCCGCGCCAGGCCGCGATCTCATCGCGCAGCTCATCGGCCCGCCGCAGCAGCGACTGCGCGCGCGCCTGGTCGTCCCAGAGGTTGGGATCGGTGGAGCGGGTCTCTAGCTCGGCGAGCTCGGCTTCCTTGGCGGGCAGGTCAAAGTCGCACCGCCGTATCGGCCACGAGGCGGGCGAGCCGCTCCGCCTCGTCCTTAATTGCGTCCAAGCGGTTGCACCATGGTCAGCTCGACTTCGGTCAGGCGCACGCTCTTGTTGCGCACCTTGGCCGGGTTCACGCAGGGGCAGTAGCTCTGGCGTGGGCACGAGCCGCAGTTGCCGTCGCAGCTCAGGGTGGCCGCGTAGCTGCAGCGCATGCAGTCACGCTCGCACTGGATCAGGTCCTGGTAGGGAACGGCTGGATCTCGGAAGCGGGTGACCATCGGAAGCTCCGTGGTCGGCGAGGGGAGGGGTTCGACGACACGGACAGGTGCGGTCAGCTGCTTCACGAAGCTCTCCCATGTATGGCAGCGAACCGCGGGGCCACCGCGTCCCGGGTTCGTGCACCGACCCATCCTAGCGGCTTGGCTTCGCCTTGAGAAGGGGGCAAGTCGAGCGAAATCCGAGCCGGAATCGATGCCATCCGGCACGTGACGCCGCATCGTCGGGGCCCACACTGGTCGGCAGACGCGCGCCCCGCCGCGTCGTATGACATTTGACCGGCGCGTCAGGCGCCGTGGCAGCGCTTGTACTTCTTGCCCGATCCGCACCAGCACGGGTCATTGCGGCCGATCTTCGGTCCACCGCGGCGCGTGGGCTGGCGGGACGCGCCGTTGCCGGTCGATGCGGTCGCCACCGCGGCCCCCGCCGCCGTGGCCGTGGCGGCGCCGACCGGCGCTCCGGACGCTGCGCCGCCGGTCACATCGGGCCGGCTCTCCTGCATCTGGCGCACCGGAGGCGCCGGCGCCTGCTGCATCACCGTGACCCGGAAGACGGTGTGGGTGACGTCGTGCCGGATGGTCTCCTTGAGCTCCTCGAACATCCGGTAGGCCTCGACCTTGAACTCGTTCAGGGGGTCGCGCTGGCTGTAGGCGCGCAGGCCGATGCCGCGGCGCATGTCATCGACCGCGGTCAGGTGCTCCACCCACAGGGTGTCGATCACGCGGAGCAGGACGAGGCGCTCGAGCACGGGCATGCTCTCCTCGCCGACCTCGGTCCGCTTGCGCTCGTAGTGCTCCTCGATGAGCTCCATCAGGTGACGCTCGAGGCCGGGCGCGTCCGGCTCGTCGTCCACGAACCGCAGCTCGTCCGGGGCGATGCTCGGCACCATGGCGGTCACCTGCGCCTTGAGCCCGTCCCGGTTCCAGTCCCCGGCGTAGTCGGATG
>CAYVLM010000316.1:0-834 GCA_964452225.1 uncultured Steroidobacteraceae bacterium
GAGCATGGGTGCCGCCCTCCAGCCGGGCGGTGTGCTGCACCTGCTCTGCTTCTCCGAGCTGACTCCCGGGGAGGACGGGCCGCGCCGGGTCACGCAGGACGAGATCCGCGAGACGTTCGCGCGCGGCTGGAACGTGGAGCGGATCCTGCCGCAGCGCTTCGAGGTGGCGGCCGGCTTCTCTGCCGGGCGCCCGCACGCCTGGCTGGCGCGCATCGTCCGCGGACCGCTACCTTAGGTACCTCATGGGCGCGTTCGACCGTCTCGAGGCAGCCCGCCGCGCGGACGTGGAGCCCGTCTACCTCGACCGGCTCATCGAGCTCGGCATCGTCACCCCCGGCGGCGACGGACTTCTCACCGCGGGCGCCGTCCGGCGCGCGCAGATGGCCCGGACCCTGGAGGGAGCGGGCATTCCGCTCGAGGGGCTGGGGGACGCCATCCGCGGCGGCCGGCTGTCGATGGCATTCCTGGACTCGCCGAGCTTCGACCGCTTCGCGGCCCACGCCGATGAGACGTTCCGCCAGCTGGCGGAACGCACCGGCCTGCCACTTGACCTGCTGATGGTGATCCGCGAGGCGGTCGGCTCCGCGCCGCCCGGTCCCGACGACATGGTTCGAGAGGACGAGCTGCGAATCGTCCCCCTGGTCACCGCCCAGCTGGGCATGGGCATGCGGCCCATCAGCGTGCAACGGGAGCTGCGGGTCTTCGGCGAGAGCCTGCGCCGCATGGCGGAGACCGAATCGGACACCTGGCGGCGCGAGGTCATGGAGCCGCTGCTCGCAGGCGGAGCCTCACCCGCGCAGATGGACACGCAGGTGACCGGAGAGGACAGCGAGC
>CAYVLM010000316.1:844-2792 GCA_964452225.1 uncultured Steroidobacteraceae bacterium
ACGCGCTCTCGCGCCTCAAGGTGAGGTGGAGGAACGCGGTGCTCGCCCTCTTCCGGGCGCAGGAGGCGCGCGCCTGGACGGGCAACATCATCGCCGGCTTCGAGCACATGCTGGCGGGCGCCGGCCTCTACACGCGGCTCGACCGCCCGCCCGCCATGTGCTTCCTGGACATGACGGGCTACACGCGCCTCACCCGGGAGCGCGGCGACGAGGCCGCGGCCAGCCTCGCCGAGCGGCTCGGCCGGCTCGTGAACCGCACCACCCTGCAGCGCGGCGGCCGCCCCGTGAAGTGGCTCGGCGACGGGGTCATGCTCTACTTCCGCGACCCCGGGCCCGGCGTGCAGGCGGCGGTCGAGATGCTGGAAGGGGTGAAGGAGGAGGGGTTGCCGCCGGCGCACGTGGGACTGCACGCGGGTCCGGTCCTCTTCCAGGAGGGCGACTACTTCGGCCAGACGGTCAACATCGCCTCCCGTATCGCGGAGTACGCCCGACCGGGCGAGATCCTGGTCAGCCAGGAGGTGGTGGACGCCGCACAGCACTCGGGTGCCGTGTTTACGGAGATCGGCCCGGTGGAGCTCAAGGGGGTGGGCGCGCCCCTGCGGCTCTTCAGCGTCCAGACCGCCTGAGCGGAGCCCGGCCTACTGGAGCCCGGCGTGGCGGAGCCCGGCCTACTGGAGCCCGGCGCAGCTCGCCTTGACGCGAAGGTCAGCCTCCCGAACCCGAGGGTGACCCCGCGGGGGCGGCGCTCACGGTGAACTCGCCCGACGCGAGCACCGTGGAGCCCTGCAGCACTTCCACCTTCCAGGCGCCAACCCACGCCGCAGTCAGCTGGCTCACCTGGGGCGAGTAGACCGTGCCGATGCTGGCGGTCCCGGAGCCGCGCTGCTCATCGGGAGGCTGCTCAACTCCGTCCGGCGTGGTCTGGGTGGAGCGGATGACGAGCTGGTTGCCGGGCGCGGCCTGTGCCAGGTCTGCCCGGAATGCCCACGTGTCGCCAACGGTGAACGAGCTCCTCACGCCGCCCAGGTCGTGGGTGGAGGCGTCAATTGACGTGCCGAACCGGATCTTCCCGCTGTAGCTGGGACCGAACAGCATGAAGTAGATGGCCACCATGGAGGCCAGAACGAGGGCGAGGTAGAGCCAGCCGCGGATGGTCTTCGGCAGGAGGGGCAGGCGCAGCCACAGGGGGGCGCGCTTCGGTTCCGGGGGCCGGGACTCCGAAAACGGGACCGATGGCGTCTGATCCACGTCGCGCCTACGGCTGCGCCACGCGGCTTAGCTCGGAGGCCGTGGTGAACACCTCGCTCTTCAGGGCGCGGAACCGCGCGTTGAGCCGGGCGGCCGCCTCGCCCACTCCGTCCACCTCCGGGCTCGTCCTCAGCACCACGTCGTTGAGGCTGCCCATGCCGCCGTACGCCCTGAGCACGTGGTCGAGGCCCGAGCCGTCACCCGCGCGAAGCCTGTGCGCGCTCTCCGCCACCCATCCCGCCCATCGGATCTCGCCCGAGGCGGCGAGCATGTCCGCCAGCTCGTCGAGCGCTTCCAGGAGCCGGGGCAGGGCATCATCGGCCATGCCCCGCATGGTCGCACACCACCCGGCGGTGTACCGTTCCTTCATGGCACGCCGCAAACGGCAACCGGATGAGCCCCTTCCCTCCCGCTCGTCGGCCGGGGAGGTGGTCGCGGGCCTGTTCGGCACGCTCGACCACCTGATTCTCCATCGGCCCCGCCCGGTCACGGAGATCTCGGAGGAGTACCACGACCCGTGGGCGACGGCCGACGGCGTGACCGTCGAGGGGCTGGACGAGCCGATGGAGCACCCGGAGCCACCCGACACCACGGGCGCCCGCCTCTGAGCACAGCGGCAGGCCGCGTCTGTTGGGCCAGACCCGGCCTGCCGATCGCACGTCGACGTGTTGCCCGCACTCTGCTCGCCCGTCCCGATGGC
>CAYVLM010000317.1:0-2790 GCA_964452225.1 uncultured Steroidobacteraceae bacterium
ACGAGCTGGTTGCGGCGAGCGCCTCGTCGATCACGCCGCGCGGGCGGCCTGGTTCACGTACCACCCTGCGATCTCCCGCCCTGGCGCGCCCGCGAACCGACGGTGGCCCGGCGAGACCGGCCGCGTCGACGCGGTGCTGCCGCGCGTGTGGCACCGGCATCGGCTCCGTGCGGAGTCGACGGTTGCCTACCTGTGTGGCAGTCCCGGCATGATTGCAGCGGCGGCCTCCGCCTTCGATCTGATCGGGCTGCCGGGCGCCAGCCTTCGGCGGGAGGAGTACTGGTCACCCACGCCCCCGCGATCGCGCTGAGCCATTCGTACTGTTGGGCTGCACCACCCGGGTGAACGACACTGGACGAGGCCCGCGCGACGGGGCCCATGCACCAGCGGGCAGTTCCGCGCACGCCCGGAGATGAGCCGGAGGTGGAGTTCTCGAGATGACCGCCCTTCTGTGGAGGCGTTCGAACGGCGAGCGGAAGGAGCCGGAGCCGGCGGAGAGCGCTGCCGCCCCGATGTGGCCCGTGCTCGCCGAGCTGGAGGTCTACGCGCGAACGCGGCGGCTCTTCGGCTGGATCGCGCCCGAGGGCGAGCGAACGAGCGACTGGATGAACCGCGGCCACGAGATGGAGCTGCTCGCGCCGGTCGAGGTGGCCCTGGACGCCGAGCGGCCGGTCCTCGCTGAACCCGAGGGCGACGTTGCGCGCGAGCGCGTGGCATGCACCGATGTGCTCCTTGCCGTGCCCCCGGCGCTTCCCGCGGGGCGTCACCTCCGCCTCCATCGCCGGATCCTTCGCATCCACTTCGAGATGGACGACTGGGAGCTGCGGGGGAGAATCCACGTACGGCCCGGTGCGGAGGTCGGTGACTACCTGCTTCGTTCGAGCCGGGTCTTCGTCCCGATCACCGAGGTCGAGCTGGTGCACACCGCCGATCCGCAGTTCCGGCGCGCGCTGCCGGTGGTGATCGTGAACTCGCGTCACGTGAGCCGCCTCCACCTGGTGGAGGGGTCGAGCCCGGGACGTCGTCCGGTGAAGGTCGCGGCAGAGCCGTCGTCGCTGGTCCCGCCGACGCTCGACGTCGCCACGGCGCCCGATGTCGACGCCATCGAGCCTGTGCCCGGGGCCGTGCACCGCGCCCTCAGTGAGCTCGCCGCCCTTCGTCAGGACGAGCTGATCAGCGCCCGGCAGTTCAACGCCAAGCGCAAGGAGATCCTGGCGCGCCTCTGACGGCGCTCCGGCGGAACCCGCGCATTCCGGCGGCCTCGCGGGGCGGCTAGACTGGACCCGACCGATGCCCGAGATCAGCCACGTCCGAATCGCGGTTCCGGAGCAGGGGGTCCTGAACCGCATCCTCCGAGAGGGCGGAGCCCAGCTCTTTCCCCAGTGGCTCTACGCCGAACCGGGTCCCGAGCCGCGGATCCTGTGGTGGGGCCTTCGCGGAGCGCCCGCCTTCAGCCAGCCGACCGACGGCTCGTCGTCCGCTCTCCTGCCCAGGCCCGTCGACGACTGGACCGAGGCGCCGCGCGGTCTGGTGCTGGTCACCGTCGACGCGGAACGTGCGGCCGGCGACCTGTCGCCGCTGGTGGGGACGGACTGGCACGACGCGGGGGTGGATGAGGTGCTTGGCGCGACGTGCCGGCGCCTGAGCCTCGAACGCAGCGTGCTGGTGCTGGCTGAACCGACCACCGAGGGCTACGCGACGGCCTTCCTTGCCCGCTTCGGCGAGGGCCCGATCGCCGTGGCGCTTGACGGTCGCACGGTTGCGGGTCGCTCCATCCCGCACAATCCGATCAGCGAGGGCCCGGCAACCTACGCGCGGATCGGGCCGGCACCGGCCCCGACCCTGATCTTCCTGCCACCCCAGACCGCTCGCTGATGGGCAGCGAGGCACCCGAGGCGCATGCGGCCCTCGTACGGGAGATGCGCGCCCGTCGCGAGGCGTCCCTGCGCGATCCCGCGGGCTGGCTCTCGCTGGTCGGGCTTCACTGGCTGGAGGCGGGCACCGTGACGATCGGCGGAGACCCCTCCTGCTCGGTCGTCCTCCACGCCGAGGCGGGCGAGGTGCCCGGGCTGGCCGGCACGATCCGCGTCGATGACGGGCACCTCACCATCCATCCGGTGGCCGGCGTGACTCTCGAGGGTCAGCCGGTTCCGGACGGCCTGTCGCTCATCGACGGCGAGGCCTACGACGGGACGATCCTGGAGCTCGCCTCGCTGCGCCTCCAGGCCATCCGCCGCAGTCCGGATCGGCTGGGGCTGCGGGTGCGAGACACCGCCGCACCGCTGTTGCGCGCCTTCCGTGGGCTGGACTACTTCGAGATCGACCCCGCGTGGCGGGTGACGGGACGCCTGGAGCCGGCCGAGCCCGGTGCCACGATCCCCGTGCCCGACGTCCTGGGCAACGTGGTCGACGAGCCGACGCCCGGTGACCTGGTCTTCAGGGCGGGCGGCGAGCCGTGTCGGTTGCACTCCCTCGAGGAGGTCCCGGGGCACCTGTGGCTCATCTTCTCGGACGGCACCAGCGGCATCGAGACCTACGGCGGAGGTCGGTTCCTTCTCTCCGGACCGGTCGCCGACGACGGATCGGTCGAGATCGACTTCAACCTCGCCTGCAACCCGCCCTGCGCGCTCACCCCGCACGCGACCTGTCCGCTTCCGCCGCCCGGCAACCGGCTCGCGGTCCGTGTCACCGCTGGCGAGCGGACCTTCGATGGTGGCCACGCCCGCCCCGTGGCCAGGGCGCCCGGCTGATCGGGCTCGGCTACACTGGCCGCGTGAGCATGACCAAGCG
>CAYVLM010000318.1:0-2787 GCA_964452225.1 uncultured Steroidobacteraceae bacterium
CCGTTCCGAAGAGCTCCCGGGTGGAGCCGAGGACGGCGACCACGGCGATCTCGGTTCGCTCCGGGAGCCGCAGGAGCTCGAGCCGCTCGCGCGCCGCCTCCGCCCCTGTAGACCCGTCGTAGGCGAGGAGCACGCGCATGATGGCCACCTCCGTGGTCTGTGCATCCAGCGTGTCCCGGCCTGACCGGGCTCACGAGAGCCATCGGTCGCGTTCTGTCGTGCCGAAGCGCACGCGCGCTCGGGAGACACGCCCGTGGCAGCGCGCAGCCCGGCGGGGGATCCTCTGCGGAGAGGATGGGAGAGTGTTTTCCGTGGCATGCCAACGCATGACCCGCGGACCGGGAGGGTCATCATGCAGGGCAGGACGCGCCACAACGTCGAGGCGGCCCTGGCCGACGAGGCGATGGCGGTGCTCCGCTACCAGCTCTTCGCCGACCAGGCACACGAAGAGGGCTACGAGCGCATCGCGGAGCTCTTCCAGGTTGCGGCGTCGTGCGAGCGCACGGAGCACTTTCGCAGGCTGGCTGGGCTGGTCGGCCTGATCGGCACCACGCGCGAGAACCTGAAGGCTGCCATCGGCGGCGAGGTTACCGAGCACCGCAGCCTGTACCCGCGGTTTGCAGCCCAGGCCATGGAGGATGGCGAGCCCGAGGCCGAGAGGCGCTTCGGGCTGCTCCACACCGATGGGCAATGCCACGGCGATCGGCTCCGGGAAGCACTCGATGAGCTCGAGGTTTCGGAGCTCGAGCTCGTCGGCGAGTGATCAGGCGACGGCCGCGGCGGCGAGGTCGAGCGTGAGCAGCTCCGCACCGGAAGGCGTCGTGCCGCGGCGCCACGGGATCCCCGCTCGCTGGAGGAGCCGATGGATCCCGGTGTTGCCGGGGAGCATGGTGGCCTCCAGGGTCGTGATGCCCCGCCGGCGGGCGGAGGCCACCGCGGCATCGAGGAGGGCGCGCCCCACACCCCGTCGCTGAAGGTGGTCGTCGACCGCCACTCCCACCTCCTCGACACCATCACGCAGCGGCTCGAGGCAGAAGTGGCCAACGATCCGGCCACTGGACCGCTCGATGGCGACGAACCCGTCTCCCTGCCGCCCGTCGGCGAGGGCGAAGTGGAGCGCCTGATCGACGCTGATCCCGCGGGTGGCGCCCATGAACCGGGTGGCGCGACTCTCCGGGGACAGCCGCGCGTAGAACGCGACGAGCTCGGCCGCGTCCCGGAAGTGGACATGCCGAACCAGGATGGAGCCCTGCTCCATGCCGGCATGCTCCTCCGACGGCCGGGGGCAAGGGAGTGCCGAACCGCCCAGCTCGTACCGGCCGATGGTCCCGGCCCACGGGCCGTGCGTCCCTCGCAGGCGGGGCCCGGCCCCCCTAGACTCGCGCCATGCGCGTCGTCAGCCCCGCGGAGGCCGTTGCCTGCATCGGATCGGGGCAGCAGGTCTGGGTCCAGGGCGCTGCCGCGACGCCATCGATCCTGCTCCAGGCGCTGGTCGAGCGTGCCGCAGAGCTCGAGGACGTGCGGATCGCGCACTTCCACACCGAGGGTCCGGCTCCGCACCTGGCGCCGGAGATGGCCGGCCACTTCATCCACCAGGCGCTGTTCATCGGCCCCAACGCCCGCGCGGCGGTGAACGAAGGACGAGCCGAGTACATCCCGGTCTTCCTCTCCGACGTACCCGAGCTCTTCAGCTCGGGTCTCATGCCGCTCGATGCGCTCCTCATCAACGTGACGCCACCGGACAGGCACGGGTACTGCTCCCTGGGCACCAGCGTCCTGGCCAACCTCGCGGCGGTGCGATCGGCGAAGACGGTGATCGCCCAGCTCAACGACCGGATGCCGCGCACCCTGGGGGACACGTATATCCACGTCAGCCAGATCGACTGGGCAACCGAGGTCAGCCAGCCGCCGTACGAATACCAGGAGTCGTCGATCGGGGAAGTGGAGCGGCGGATCGGCGAGCACATCGCCGAGCTCGTCCCCGACGGTGCCACGCTGCAGCTCGGGATCGGCGCCATCCCCTCCGCCGCGGCCCGGGCGCTCACCGACAAGCACGACCTGGGCATCCACACCGAGATGTTCACCGACTCGGTCCTGCCGCTCGTGGAATGCGGCGCGCTCACCGGTGCGGCAAAGGAGATCAACCGCTACAAGATCGTGGCGACGTTCGTCATGGGGAGCCCGCGCCTCTACGACTTCGTGGACAGCAACCCGATGGTCGAGCTGCGCGGTGTGGACTACACGAACGACACCGCGGTGATCCGCCGCCTGCGGCGCATGGTGGCGATCAACTCGGCCATCGAGATCGACCTCACCGGCCAGGTGGTGGCCGACTCGATCGGCCCGCGCTTCTACTCCGGAGTCGGCGGCCAGATGGACTTCGTGCGGGGCGCTTCGCTGGCCGTTGAGGGGCGCGCCATCATCGCCCTGCCGTCGACCGCGGCCAACGGCACGATCTCGCGGATCACGCCCTTCCTCCACGAAGGCGCAGGCGTGGTCACCACCCGGGCCCACGCGCGCACAATCGTCACCGAGTGGGGCGTGGCCGAGCTGCACGGACGGAGCATCGCCGAGCGGGCGCGGGCCCTCATCTCGATCGCGCACCCGGACTTCCGGAACGAGCTCGAGGCTGCGGCGCGCAAGACGAACTTCCTCTGATCTCGCGGGGTCCTGCTCGCCGCGGCTCCCTCCGCCATCGGCTCACCAGTGTCGGTGGTGCCACCGCGGCAGAAGGCTCCCTCCGCCATCGGCTCACCAGTGTCGGTGGTGCCACCGCGGCAGAAGGCT
>CAYVLM010000319.1:0-2786 GCA_964452225.1 uncultured Steroidobacteraceae bacterium
CCACCCGCTCGTCTGCTTCGCCTTCAACGCGGACTTCGACGGCGACCAGATGGCGGTCCACGTGCCGCTCTCCACGGCCGCCCAGCGCGAGGCGAAGGAGCTGATGCTCTCGACCCAGAACCTGCTCTCCGCGGCCGACGGCTCCCCGGTGGTCAGCCCGACCCACGACATGGTGCTCGGGTGCTACTACCTGACCGTGGGCGGTGACGAGCTGCTCAAGCCGGGAGAGAAGCCGGCGTCCGCGCCGAAGGGCAAGGGCGCGAAGGGGCGCAAGGCGGCCACCCCGGCGCGGGGCAACGGCGAGCCGGTGGTCCGCGCCTTCGTGGATGACGCCGAGGTCTTCATGGCCCTCCAGGCGCGCTCGATCGGGGTCCACGATCCGATCCAGGTCGAGACCCATGCCTGGTCCGGGGACGCGGAGAGCGGCGAGAGCACGCCGACCCTGCTGACCACCACTCCCGGGCGGGTGGTCTTCAACACGGTCCTGCCGGAGCAGCTGCGCTTCCTGAACCACACCATGGACCGCAAGGCGCTCAAGGCGCTGATTGCCGACTGCCACCGGCGGCTCGGTCCCTCCGCCACCACGGCGCTGGTCGACGGCATCAAGGCGGTCGGCTTCCACTACGCAACGCTGGCCGGGATCACCATCGGGATCGAGGACGTTGCGATCCCGGTTCGGAAGCGCCAGATCCTCGAGGACGCCGACGGACGGGTGGCCGAGATCGATCGCGAGTTCCGCCGTGGCTTCATCACCGACGAGGAGCGCTACGCGCAGACCGTGGAGGTCTGGCGGGAGACGACCGATCGGGTCACCTCCGAGATGCTCGACGGGCTGGATCGCGACGGGTCGGTGTGGATGATCACCCACTCCGGCGCCCGCGGGAACGTCACCCAGGTCCACCAGCTGGCCGGGATGCGAGGCCTGATGGCCGACCCGTCGGGGCGGATCATCGACCTGCCCATCAAGTCGAACCTGCGCGAGGGGATGAGCGTGCTCGAGTACTTCATCTCGACCCACGGCGCCCGCAAGGGCCTTGCCGACACCGCGCTGCGGACCGCCGACTCCGGGTACCTCACCCGGCGCCTGGTCGACGTGGCCCAGGACGTCATCACCCGCGAGGACGACTGCGGCACCGACCTTGGTACCTGGATCACCGAGGAGGAGTCGGGGCAGATTCCCGAGCCCTTCGGCGACCGGCTGATCGGGCGCCTGGCCGCCCTCGACATCGTCGACGAGGCCACCGGCGAGACGATCGTGGCCCGCAACGACGAGATCCACGAGCGCGCGGTGGAGGCCATTCTGGCGGCCGGCATCGGTCGGGTGAGCGTGCGCTCACCGCTCACCTGCCAGGCGCGTCACGGCGTGTGCCGCATGTGCTACGGGCGTGACCTGGCGACCGGCGAGCTGGTCCGCCTGGGGCAGGCAGTCGGCATCATCGCCGCGCAGTCGATCGGCGAGCCCGGCACGCAGCTCACCATGCGGACCTTCCACACCGGCGGCGTCGCTGGCGAGGACATCACCCAGGGCCTGCCGCGCGTCGAGGAGCTCTTCGAGGCGCGCATCCCCAAGGGGCAGGCGATCATGAGCGAGATCGACGGGCAGGTCGAGGTGGTCCACGGGGCCGATGAGTCGATCCGGGTGGCGGTCACCCACCGCGACACCTACGACACGCCGATCAAGCTCACCGCGCAGCACGAGATCGTCGTCAGCAACGGCGACGAGGTGACCGAGGGCCAGGTGATCGCCACGCTGGAGTCGGACGGGGAGCGGCTCGAGGTGAAGGCGCCGACGACCGGCCGGATCACGAAGCGCGGCAACACGCTGACGCTCCACTCGGAGGAGATCGACTCCCGGGAGTACCCGGTTCCGCACTTCGCGCGGCTCCGTGTCGACACCGGCGACGAGGTCTCGGCCGGCGATCCGATCACCGAGGGCTCGCTGAACCCGAAGGACCTGCTCGCCATCAAGGGCGTGGACACCGTCCAGCGCTTCCTGGTGGCCGAGGTCCAGAAGGTGTACCGGTCCCAGGGCGTGACGATCAACGACAAGCACATCGAGATCATCGTCCGGCAGATGCTGCGCAAGGTGACCGTGGACAGTCCCGGCGACACCGAGCTCCTGCCGTCCGAGCTGATCGACCGCTTCGAGTTCGAGGAGACGAACAACCGGATCCTGGCCGAGGGCGGCGAGCCGGCCACGGCCCAGACGGTCCTGCTGGGCGTCACCAAGGCGAGCCTCAACACGAGCTCGTTCCTCGCGGCGGCCTCCTTCCAGGAGACGACGCGGGTGCTCACCGAGGCCGCGATCAACGGCGCCAAGGACCACCTGCTGGGCCTCAAGGAGAACGTGATCATCGGCAAGCTGATCCCGGCGGGGACCGGCGCCGAGGCACGGGCCCTGGCGGCCGCGCGGGCGCGCGAGCTTCCCCCGGAGGAGGCCGAGGCGCTGCGCGAGCGCGAGGTGGCGCTCGGGTTCCTGACCGGCGACGTCGACGCCAACGCCGACGGGGACGTCCAGGTCGAGGAGGCCGAGGCCGCCGCCGTCGAGGCGGGGGAGTCGCTCTCCAGCCTGATGGACGCCGGCGACAACGCCGAGATGGAGGCCGAGGTGGAGGAGCAGGTCTTCGACGACCTCGAGCAGGAGCCCAAGGAAGATGCCGCCGAGGCCGGGGCGGAGGCCGAGCCGGCCAAGGAGTAGGCGCCCCGACGGCGCCGGCACGCGATCGACGAGGGACGGGCAATGGGCTCGTCCCTCGTCGACGAGACGTGGGGAGACCCGATGCCGG
>CAYVLM010000320.1:0-2771 GCA_964452225.1 uncultured Steroidobacteraceae bacterium
CGTCAACCGTCAGCTGATGCAGGTGGCCGAGCGCCGCGACCGATGCGGCCTCGCTGGCGAGGACCTGCATGTAGCGTTCCCAGCAGGCCGGCGACGCGTTGCGCCGTGCATCGACCGGCCAGTCCGACGGGGGCAGCAGCGCTCCGCACCCCGGGCATGCCGTGGTGGGCATCGGCTCGCGCGGCATGGCGGGAGGATGCCCGGACTGGAGCCGGCCGGTCAACCGCGGTCCGGGAGCGTCAGCGGCCGGCGGGTGTCTCCGCCGACGCGCGGCCGGCCTCCACCCCCGCGGCGAACACGCCCAGGTCCGCCTCGAGGATCTCCGGACGCTTGGCGCCAACGATCTCGCGCAGGACCGTCTCCACGGACGCGGCGGAAACCCAGCCGAGACGGGAGACCAGCGCACCGAGGGCAACGACCGTGACGAGCTTGTCGTCGCCACCCTTCGCCGCGAGCGCGGTGCAGTCCAGGCGCAGCTCGTCGATCTCCGGCCGGTCCGCGGTGGCCTCGATGAGCGAGGTGTTCACGATCAGGAGACCGCCGTCGGTGACGCGCGGCCCGAACTTGGCCAGGGACGGCGGGTTCATGACCACGGCTGCGTCGTAGCGATCGACGACCGGCGATCCGATCTCGCGATCGCCGACGATGACCGTGCAGGACGCGGTCCCCCCGCGCATCTCCGGCCCGTAGGACGGGATCCAGAAGACCTCCAGCCCGTCCTTGATGCCGGCCCGCGCCAGGACCTGGCCGGCGAACAGGAGCCCCTGCCCCCCGAAACCGGCGAAGACGGCGGAGCGTTCCATCTCAGCCCTCCCCACCCTCGGCCGCGTGCGTCTTCGCCTGCGCCTTCTCCGGGTGGGCCCGATCCACCAGGACGCCCAGCGGGTAGGTCTCGCTGACCTCCTTGAGGTGCTCCATGGACTCGGGGGCGGTCATGTTCCAGCCGACCGGGCAGTTCGAGAGAACCTCCACCAGGGAGAAGCCCTCGCCGTTGAGCTGCGCCGTGAAGGCGCGCTTGATCATGGCCTTGGTCCTGCCGATGTGGGCGGGATCGCCAACCGATCCGCGGGCGGCATAGGCCATCCCGGGCAGGAGGGCCAGCATCTCGGTGATCTGAATCGGGAAGCCGGCAAGGCTCGCCTCGCGTCCCGTCGGCGACGAGGTCGTCTTCTGCCCCAGGAGCGTCGTGGGCGCCATCTGCCCGCCGGTCATCCCGTAGATCCCGTTGTTGACGAAGATGCCGGAGACCAGCTCACCGCGGGCCGCGGCGTGGACGATCTCCGCGGTGCCGATGGCGGCCAGGTCGCCGTCCCCCTGGTAGGTGAGGACGAAGGCCTCGGGCCGCACCCGGCGGATGCCGGTGGCGAGGGCTGGTGCGCGGCCGTGCGGTGCCTCGACCCAGTCGACCGCCAGGTACTCGTAGGCAAACACGGAGCACCCGACAGGCGCGACGGCGATCGTGCGCGAGGTGAGCTCGAGCTCCTCGAGCAGCTCCGCGATGATCCGGTGAATGATGCCGTGGCCGCAGCCAGGGCAGTAGTGCGTCGACACGTCGATCAGCGGCGCGGGCCGGCTGAAGATGACGCGCTGAGCCGGACGCTCGGCCTCGATGACGGTCATCGCGCCTCTCCCTCGTGCTCCATCGAATGCAGTGCGGCGACCACCTCGTCCGGCGAGGGGACCATGCCGCCGGTGCGGCCATGGAAGGCAACGGGGCAGCGGCCCTCCACGGCGAGCCGCACGTCCTCGACCATCTGGCCCGCCGACAGCTCCACGGTCAGGATGCCCCGCATCCGGCCGCTCAGCTCGCGCAGCGCGTCCTCGGGGAAGGGCCACAGGCTGATCGGCCGGAAGAGGCCGACCGGCAGCCCGGCATCCCGGGCGTGCGCGACGGCGGTGCGGGCGACCCGAGCGGCCGTGCCGTAGGCCACGATCAGGAGCTCCGCGTCGTCCAGCTGCTCGCCCGCCCATCGGACCTCGTTGCTCGCAATCGTGGCGTACTTGGCCTGCAGCGCCTGGTTGTGGCGCTCGAGGTCCTCCGGGGCAAGGTGCAGTGAGCGAATCACGCGCGGAGGGCGCCCATCCGCTCCGGTCAGGGCCCAGTCGAGGACCGGGCGCGCCGGCGTCCGGAAGCTCGGGTCGATCGGCTCCATCGCCTGGCCCATGGTCCCGTCGGCCAGGATGATGACCGGCGTGCGGTAGCGCTCGGCGAGCTCGAAGGCGGTGGCCACCAGCTCGACCGCCTCCGAGATGGAGGCGGGCGCCAGGACCGGCACCCGGTAGTCGCCGTGCCCGTGGCCCTTGACCGCCTGGAAGTAGTCGCTCTGCGAGGGGCCGATGCTCCCCAGTCCTGGGCCCCCGCGCATGACGTTGACGAGCACCATGGGCGTCTCCGACCCCGCCATGTAGCTCATCGCCTCGGCCATCAGGCTGATCCCCGGGCTGGAGCTGGAGACGAGGACCCGCGCTCCGGTTGCCGCTGCGCCGAGCGCCATGTTGATGGCCCCGAGCTCCGATTCTGCCTGGATGAAGGTCCGCCCGAGCTCTGGCATCCGTCGCGCCATCCACTCCAGGAGCTCTGCCTGGGGCGTGATCGGGTAGCCGAAGTACGCGTCACAGCCCGCCTGGATGGCCGCCTCCGCGATTGCCTCGTTGCCCTTCATCAGGATCCGGGCGCGGCGGTCCTTCGCCTCGGCGCCTGTTCCATGGCCGTTGGTGTGGGCGCGGGCGGCGGCGGTCACCGGCCGGCCCCCTTGCGCGGGGCGGCGAAG
>CAYVLM010000321.1:0-2770 GCA_964452225.1 uncultured Steroidobacteraceae bacterium
TTGTTCACGAAGAGCACGGTCGGATCGTGGGTCATCACCACCTCGGGCTGGAAGCGGCGAATGGCGAACGTGATCCGCTCGCGCAGACGGAGGGACGGCTCCACCTGGCCGTCCGGCTCGTCGAGGAAGTCGACCCCCTCCACGCCGAGCTCGGCGGCCGCGCTGCGCTGCTCGCGCTCCCGGACGATCGCCAGCTGGCCGGCGTCCGCCGTCGCGTCGTCGCTTCCCTTGTCCCCACGGGTGATGAGCAGGTACCTGACCCGCGTGCCCTCGCCGACCCAGCGGGCAACGGTGCCGGCGGCCCCGAACTCGATGTCATCAGGGTGCGCGGCGACCACGAGGACGCGGAGGGGGGTTGGCAGGCGATCGTTTGGCATCGGTTCGGTGAGCTCGCGTGCGCTCGGCACCCCGAGCCACGCGATCCTCGCGTGACGGTCGGCGGCTCCGCAATCGTAGCAAGCGGCGGCGGAGCGGTCCCGCCGGCGACGGTGCGCCCCGCGGTCTCAGGCGGGGAGGCGAATTGCCGTGGCCTCGGCCAGCTCCGGCTCACGATCCGCCGAGCGCTCGGATGATCCGGGGGCGAACGCGCCGGCGCGGTCGCGGCCGGGCAGCCGCACGAGCCGATCCCGGGGCTCCGCAAGCTCCGCCTCGGCCCACGCTGCGACCGCGTCGTCATGGCTGAAGAGCACGACCTGGCGCTCCTCGGCCAGCGAGTGGAGGGTCCGCAACATGGCCAGCCGCCGCTCCGGATCCGCCTGGGCGGTCACCTCGTCGAGGAGAAGCGGCGCCGTCTCCCCGGTGGTGACCAGGTGCTGCGCCATGGCAACCCGCAGGAGCAGGTAGATCTGCTCGCGCGTGCCGGCCGAAAGGAGACTCGCCCTGCGCCAGGCCCCGCTCTGCCGCTCCTTGACCTGCACCGACAGGTCAGCCGGATCGACGCTGACCTCGGTATAGGCGCCGGCGCTGATCTTCGGGAGCCAACGCTGGACCGTCCCTGCCAGGATCGGCGCCAGGTCGCGGTGGACGCGGTCCTGCGCCTCACGGAGCAGCCGCAGGGTCTCGTCGATGGTCCTGGCCAGTGCGACCACGCGGCCCAGCTCGGCGCTGGCCGACTCGACCGCCTCCTCGCGCTCGGCAACATCGGGGACCATGGCGCGCTGGGCCTCGAGCGCCCCCTGCAGCGCGTGTGCCTCGTGATCGGCCTCGGCGGCACGCGCCCGCCGATGCGCCAGCGTGGCCTCGAGGTCACCGCCCGCCGCAAGATCACGGACCGCTTCGGGGTCGAGCGACCCCACCCGGTCACGCGCCTCGCGAGCCCGGCGCTCGGCCTCGGCAACAAGCTCGGAGAGCTCACGCCCGTCGAGCAGCCCCGCAAGCTCACGCCACTCCTCAATCGCCACCTGGTTCTCGTGCAGCGCCGCAGATCGCTGTCGCTGCCAGTCCCGCAGGGCTGTTGCCAGCGCCTCGGCATCGTCGGCAGCCGGCACGCCGACGTCGGCAGCCGCGTCGCGCAGCGCCCGCTCGGCCTTCTCGATCGACTGCTCGACCGCGGCGGCGCTGCGCTCCGCCGCCTCACGCGTGGCGAGCTCGTGCCGCAGTGAATCGGACCGCCCCGCCTCCACCGACTGCCGGGCCCGCGCCTCGCATTCGCCGACGTAACGCCGCCACGCCGACGGCAGGTCCGCCAGCCCCGTGACGCCGCGGGCAGCCAGAGCCTGGCGCAGTGCCTCGCCTGCCGTCTCCGCGCGCTCCACCAGAGCGTCCCGGCGCGCGCGGGTCTCGACGGCCCGCTCGGCGTCCCGGACCTCGCCAACCAGCCGGTCCGCCAGGGCGTCGAGGGCGTCCGCGCGCTCGGGCCAGCCGGCGGCCCGCGCCTCCGCCATGGCCGCTTCACGGTCGACGCGGGCCCGGTCGGCCGCGGCGCGGTACGGGGCAAGCGCACGCTCCGCGGCCACGACGCGGCCGCGGACCGCCCGGTCGTCCCAGATGATCATCCCTGCACCCACCGCGATCGCGAGGAGCCCGAGAGCGACCAGCGCGGCGCCCACGGGCGGCAGGCCGGCGCCCACGAGCAGCAATCCACCGATCGCCAGGATCGCTCCGCCCCACCCGGTGGCGCGGCCGACCCTCCGGCCGGCGCGTCGGGCCGCTTGCTGCCGAGCCTCGGCGAGCGCGCCCTCGAGCTCACGGGCTCCGGCCGGCTCGGGGGCCGCGATCCGTCTGGCCAGGGAGCGGATGCGTTCGACCTGGTCGCGGTCGGCGGTGGTCGCGGGGCCACCGGGATCGGCGAGCAGGGAGACGGCCTCGTCCGGCGGGAGGCCGATCCGCTCCAGGGCCGCCACCGCCGCCCGCTGCACGTCGGGGTCCTTGTCGTCCAGCAGCCCCACTACGGCTTGGACAATCCGGCGGGACGCGAGCCCGGTCGCGGCGAGCGCGTCGAGCGCCCCGCAACGGGCGGCGGGGGATTCCGATTCGAGCATACGAAGGAGCGGCGGGACCACCTGGTCGCCGAAACGGGCAATCGTGCCGGACAGGTCTCGGCGGACGGACGTCCCCTGCGGCTGCTCTGCCGCTTTCAGCAGCCCCGGCAGCAACTCCGGGCTCAACGGGCGAATGGACCTCAGCGCCGAAGCGGCATGTGTCCGGGCGTCGCGGTTCCTGTCCGTGAGGATCTTGAGCAGATGTGGAGCGGCAGCCGGGCCGGCTTTCTCAAGCGCCTGCATGGCTTCGGCGCGTTCGAAGAGTGATCGGCTGCGGAGGGACCTGATCA
>CAYVLM010000322.1:0-2750 GCA_964452225.1 uncultured Steroidobacteraceae bacterium
CACGTCCGACGATCATGAATCCGCCGGCGTAGGCGACCACGTCCTTCGCGATGGCGCGCTCGGTCGCCGGCAGCGTCGCGCGAGTCCAGGTGGACCCGTCGAGCGAGTGCAGCACGACCGGATCAGTGCCGAGCGTTGTCGCCAGAACGCCCTGCGCACCGGCGGCCACGGAGACGCCGTACCCGGTGAGGGCTGCGTTCCAGGTGGCGCTGGTGAGCTGCGTCCAGGTGGCACCGTCCTCGGACACCCACAGGGTCGGCGCATGGTCAGGCTTCTCGCCCGGCGCCGCCGACACCACCGCCCCGACGGCGAGCAGCCTGGTCCCCACCGCGACGACCTGCTCGGGCCACACGTCGCCGGCAGCCGACGGTTGTGCCACCAGCGTCCAGTGGATCCCGTCGCGCGACGTGAAGAATCCGGGGCCAAGCCCGTTCGACGCGGTTTCAACCGCTCCAACTCCGACATATCCGTCGCCCCATGCCACGAGGTCGCTCACGTACTGGCCGTCCGGCATGGCAACGCCACTCGACCAGGCCAGGCTCGACCAGCCCGCCGGAGCCGGGGTCGGCACCGGCGAGGCCGATGGCGAGGCCGATGGCGAGGCCGATGGCGACGCCGTCGCGGATGCCTCGCCCGTCGGGGTCGGCTCGCCGCTGACCGTTCCCGGCACCGCCGAGGGTGAGGCGGCGGCGCTGCCGCTCGGCGCAGGCCCCACGGTGTTCCGCGGGACGAGTGAGAAGGTCAGCACCGCGGCGGCAACCAGCACCACGGCAACCGCGGCAAGCCGCAGCGGCATCGCGAACCACAGGCGGGGTCCCGGGGCGGGCTGACGGGTGACATCGGCCAGTCGGCTCACCAGCGAGGGGGGTGCCTCTCGGCCGGCGACGTCGCGCAGGAGCCCGGTGAGCTCACGCTCGAAGCGCTCGTCCGTCATGACCAGCTCCTCTCCGGGTCCCGCTGCGAGGCGTCATACGCTGCCCGCAGCTCGGCGATGCCGTAGTGGAGGCGGGACTTGACGGTGCCGATGCGGAGGCCCACCTGTTCGGCAATCTGCCGGTCGGTCAACCCCTCGAGGTAATGCAGGGCGATGACGGCGCGGTGCTCGGGAGTCAGCGCCGCCAGCGCCTCGATGAGCGCGGCGCGCTCAGCGGATCCGGCGAACGGGTCGGTGGAACTCGCCGGCTCGGCGATGAGGGCGACCGGACGCCGCCGCTCGTGGAAGCGGTCGCGGCATACGTTGACCACGATCCGGGCGAACCAGGCGTCGAAGCGGCCACGGTCTCGGAGCGATCCGAAGTGCTGCCAGGCGCGCAGGGCGGCATCCGCGACCGCGTCCTCGGCATCCTCGCGGTTGCCCAGGATCACGGCCGCAAGGCGGAAGTCCCGATCGAGGCAGCCTCCCAGAAGCGCGGAGAACGCGGCGGCCCGCTCGGTCTCAGCGCTCGCGGGCCGTTCCCTCAGATCCTCCACACCCCTGCTCCCGGTTGGCGCACACGTTCCGATCACCACCCATATGACCGGCTTGGGCCGCCAACGGTTCAATCGTGGCGTGCGGGCAAGCTCCGGAGTCAGTGCCCAACGTCACCCGTTGGGGGTGCTGATCGGCGGCCCGCGTCGAGCCAGCGGCGCGTTGCTACCCTTTGCGGGCGGACGCGGACGGGAGGGAAGGCAGATGCGCCGTGGCCTGGGCTGCGCGCTGGCGGGGCTGACCGTGATCATCGCCGCCTGCCAGGCCGTGCCGGCTGCACGCACGGGCCCATCGGCCATGCCGTCGGGCGCGGCGACCCTCGGCGAGGCACCCATGGGTCCGACCCAGGCCGCGCAGGTGGTCGACGTGGTGGACGGGGACACCATCAAGGTGAGCCTCGGCGGGCGGGTCTACACCCTCCGCTACATCGGCATGAACACGCCCGAGACCGTGACGCCGGGCCGACCGGTGGAGTGGATGGGCCCGGAGGCGTCGGCCGCCAACGCGGCGCTTGTCGCCGGCAGGAGCGTGGTGCTGGAGAAGGACGTCTCGGAGGTTGACAAGTACGGGCGCCTCCTGCGCTACGTCTGGCTGGAGGAGCCGGGCGGCTGGCTGATGGTCAACCTGGAGCTGGTGCGGACCGGGTACGCGAGCGTCGACACCGTCCCGCCCGACGTGCGCTACCGCGATCTCTTCGTGGCCGCCGAGCGAGCGGCGAGCCGGGCGGGCGTGGGGCTGTGGAGCGAAACGCCTCCCGAGTCGGGGCTTCCCGCCGGATCGGGCGCATGTGATCCGTCCTACCCCACCGTCTGCATCCCGCCGCCACCGCCCGACCTCGACTGCGCCGACATCGGGTACCGGCGCTTCCCGGTCCTTCCACCCGACCCGCATCAGCTCGACGGCGACCACAACGGCATCGGCTGCGAGTCGGTCTGAGCCTGGCGACCGATAATTGGCGGTCAACCGCCCAGCGCAGAGGAGGCTACGTGACCGACCCGGAGTTCGAGGCGGCCGTCAGGGCCACGTTCGCCGCGTTCAACGAGCGCCGCTTCGTCGATTTCGCCACCGCGGTGACCGACGACCTGCTGGAGTCCTATCCGCAGTCCGGCGAGCGCCTGGAGGGCAAGGCGCAGCAGCTCGCCATGCACCGGGCCTGGAGCGATCCGCCCACGTTCACCATCCGGCGCATCCTGCATGGCGGCGACCTCGCCACGGTCGAGGTGGATGAGCGCTACGCCGATGGCGGCCTGTGGAAGTCGGTCTTCATCCTGGAGCTCCGCGA
>CAYVLM010000323.1:0-2749 GCA_964452225.1 uncultured Steroidobacteraceae bacterium
GGTCCGCGTGGTCGATGAGGGCTTCGAGGCCGGCATCGGCTACCGCAAGGGGATCTACACCCCGTTCCCGCAGGCCGTGCCCAAGTACCCGGTCCTCGACCGCGACAACTGCGTCTACTTCGAGAAGGGCACCTGCAAGGCATGCGTCAAGTTCTGCCCCACCGATGCCATCGACTTCGACCAGACCGACGAGGAGGTGCAGGTCGAGGTCGGCAACATCGTCATCGCCACGGGCTTCGAGACCTTCGACGCCCGCCGCGTGGAGCAGTACGGCTACGGGCGGCTGGCCAACGTCTTCACGAGCCTCGAGTTCGAGCGGATGAGCAACGCCGCCGGGCCCACCGCGGGAAGGATCGTCCTCCGCGACGGTGTCACCGAGCCGCAGCGGGTGGGGATCATCCACTGCGTCGGAAGCCGGGACCGCAACTACAACAACTACTGCTCGGCGATCTGCTGCATGCAGAGCCTGAAGTTCGCCCACCTCGTCCGCGAGCACACGAACGCGGAGGTCTTCGAGTTCTACATCGACATGCGCACGCCCGGGAAGGGCTTCGACGAGTTCTACCGGCGCGTCGAGGAGGAGGGCACGACCTTCGTCCGCGGCCGGGTCGCCGAGGTGACCGACGTCCTGCGCATGCCGCAGGAGGCGGACCAGGACGGGCGCCTGATCGTGCAGGTCGAGGACACCCTGGCTGGCCAGCAGCGCCGGATCCCCTTCGACATGGTGATCCTGTCGGTGGGCCTGGAACCGACCGGCGACGCGCATGACGTGGCGCGCCTGTTCGGGATCACCTGCAGCAGCGATGGCTGGGTCATCGAGCGCCATCCCAAGCTCGACCCGGTGGCGACCATGACCGATGGCGTCTTCGCCGCCGGCTGTGCGCTCGGGCCGCGCGACATCCCTTCCAGCGTCTCCAACGGCTCGGCCGCCGCCGCCCGCATCCTGGGCCGGATCCAGCAGAAGGAGATGGCGCTGGAGCCGATCCGCGCCGCGGTCGACGAGGCTCGCTGCTCAGGCTGCCGGATCTGCAACGACCTGTGCCCGTACTCCGCCATCGAGTACCACGCCGACCGGAACGTGAGCGAGGTGATCCCTGCCCTCTGCCAGGGGTGCGGCGCCTGCGTGGCCGCCTGCCCGGCGGGGGCGATGAGTGGCACCGGGTTCTCCAATGAGCAGATCCTGGACCAGATCTCGGGCCTGCTCATGGTCCGGCCGTCAGCGTCCGAGCCCGCCGCTTCCGAGCGCGAGGCGGTGCCGGTATGAGCTTCGAGCCGCTGCTGATCGGCTTCACCTGCAACTGGTGCAGCTACCGGGCCGCGGACCTGGCGGGCACGGCCCGCATCAAGTACCCGCCAAACGTCCGCCTGGTGCGCCTGATGTGCGCCGGACGCCTCGATCCCACCTTCGTCCTCAAGGCGTTCGCGGGTGGTGCCGATGGCGTGGTCGTCACCGGTTGCTGGCCGGGCGACTGCCACTACCGCGAGCAGAACTTCAAGGGACTGCGCCGCTTCCTCCTCCTGCGGCGCACGATCGCGCAGCTCGGCATCGAGCCGCAGCGACTCCAGCTCGTGTGGGCCAGCGCGGCCGAGGGGGAGCGGTTCGCGGCGGAGATGGCCAGGATCACCGAGGAAGTGCGGGTGCTCGGGCCGCTGGCCTGGAACCCCGAAGGGATGCCGGCTCCTGCGCCGAGCACCCCGGGGCCGGCAGCGCAGGCGGCGCCCGATCTCCCGGCAGCGGACGAGCACCGCGCACCGGCCGAACCGGCAGAGGTGGCGTCGTGAGCGCGGCGTCGGCTCGCAGGCGCTCCGTCCGCGCTCCCAAGGGCACCAAGCCGCGCTTCGCCATGTACTGGGCATCGTCGTGCGGGGGCTGCGACATCGCGGTCCTCAACGTCAACGAGCTGCTCCTTGAGATCGACCGCCGCTTCGACGTCGTCTTCTGGCCGGCGGCCATGGACGCGAAGTACGAGGACGTGCGCACCATGGACGACGACTCCATCGACCTGTGCCTCTTCTCGGGCGGTATCCGGAACACGGAGAACGAGGAGATGGCCCGGCTGCTGCGGGCCAAGTCGAAGGTGCTCGTCGCGTTCGGATCGTGCGCCGGCGAGGGCTGCATCCCCGGGCTCGCCAACCTGAGCAGCGTCGACGGCATCTTCGACGCCGTCTACGAGGGACCGGGCGTGGACAACCCCGAGCATCACGTTCCGCTGCCGTCCTGGCACGTTCCGGACGGACCGGCCGACGACGGGGTCCTGCAGCTGCCCGCCTTCGCGCCGATCCTCCGCACGCTCGACCAGGTCGTGCGGGTCGACTACTTCATGCCCGGATGCCCGCCCGAGTCCGCGCGCATCGCCGAGGTCCTCCAGCTGGTGATCGCCACGCTCGACGGAACCGCGACCCTTCCACCGCGCGGCTCCGTCATCGGCGCCGGGATCAGCACCTGCTGCGACGAGTGCTCCCGCGAGCGGAACGTGAAGCACATCCGCCGCTTCGTGCGGATCACCGATCTCGATGAGGTGGATCCCAGGATCTGCCTGCTCGAGCAGGGGCTGCCGTGCAACGGATCCGCCACCCGCTCGGGCTGCGGCGCGCTGTGCCCCGCGGCGGGGGCGCCGTGCATCGGCTGCTACGGCCCGGCCGATGGCGTGGTGGACTACGGTGCACGGCTGATGTCCGCGTTTGCCTCCGTGGTCGACGCCACCGACCCCGACGAGATCGAAAGTGGAGCCGGAGAAGAGGTATTCGT
>CAYVLM010000324.1:0-2744 GCA_964452225.1 uncultured Steroidobacteraceae bacterium
GGAACGCAGCGACTGCCACTGCTGGTCGGGCCAGGACGGGCGATGGAGCTCCTGCTGACCGGCCGTCTCCTCGACGCCGACGAGGCGGCTGCCATCGGCCTGGTTGACGAGCTGGTGGATGACGAGCTGCTCGACGGTCGCTCCCTGGAGCTCGCCTCGGCGATCGCCGCGATGCCCGCAGTCGCGATCGCGGCCACCAAGCGCTGCGTCTCTACTGGACTGCGGCACGGTCGGCCGACGGGTCACGACCTGGAAAACCTGCTCACGGTCGAAGTCGGCATGACCGACGAGGCGGCCGAAGGCCAGGCGGCGTTCATGGAGAAACGTCCGCCGCGATTCCATAAGCCCGGGGAGTAAGCCGACCCGCCACCCATCCCAACAGCGGCGCCCACGTCCGCATCGGAGTGCACAGTGCGCCGCCTGCCGTGCTGGCGCCGCCCGGGTCGACATGGTACCCGCCATGGTAGTTGTTGCCGGCGCTGCGGGTGCGATTCCGCCCCGGCGGCTGCCTGGTGATCGGGCGCCAGATGACCGCGGCAAGCGGAGCGGGCCGTGACCGAGAGCGCAGGCCAGCGCTCGGTGCACGGGCGGCCCTCCAACCAGCGGTTGTGCGCCTTCACCCGCACGGCCGAGGCAGGAGTGGGGCTCGACGACGAGCGGGCTGTGCCGCGGGTGCCACCTCAGCGAGCGCGCCAAACACCGAAGCTGACGGTGCGCGGGACCACCGTCTTGACCGGGCCAGAGGGTGTAATAGCGCCGTGGCACGAGATGCATGGGTCCTCCCCACGCTCAGTCATAGCCTCGAATGAGATGAACACCGACTGGTTTACCTCGAAGCTGACCCCGCTCATCACCGATCCGCACGATCCTCACGACACCGCGCCGGGTCGTCCTCCCCCCGGCACCCACCTCCGACTCCATCAGCGGGACGAGTTGGTCGACTGGACGTACGGTGGGGAGCGGTACCGATTCGTGGTACTGGACGGGCCTGAGCAGAGCCAGTGCGTGACGGCCTGGGGGTCGAACGTCGGCGGGGCCAGCCACCCCTTCCCCTGATGTTCCGGCCGAGGCGTGCGTTACAGAGTCGACCCACCGGCACCATGCCTCTGGAGCGCCGTATGCGGGTTAGTCGTGATCAGGAACCGATGGCTGGGGCCCCTCGCGCTGTCAGCCAGGGTTCGATGATTTCTGGCAGGTCGCCGAGATCCTCGTATGCGATGGGACTGATGCCGAGCCGTCCCAATAGCGCTTCGACCATTCCTGAGATCGGGGGTCTGTGTCCGGCTGCCGCCTGCACCAAGACGAGGATGTCGCGCGGGTCGAGCTCATAGTCCCGCGTGCGCTCCAGTTCCATTAGCTGCCCCGCCTCGACTGAGACCTCAAAGATCGCCCACCGACATTCATGGAGGAGGAGCAGTGCGTGGTGATGATTGAACTCTGGTGGGATCACGAAGTCCGAGGCCATAACGCCATCGAAACCCAGCTCTCGCACGATCTTCTTGATCTCGTTCATGACCGCGAAAAGCCGGTATGAGCCTCCCACGAAGACACGCTGGTCCCATGTGGTACCGAACTGGCCCACAACCCGACGCCTGGACCTCGGTGGCTGAGGCGGCTCCGCGGATTTGGCAGTAACCCCGACCGCGGCCAGCGCGTCGCTCGGCGAAGGCCAAGCTCCCTCGACCCCAATCCCTCGCAAACCTGCGGCTATCTGCTCGAGCTGGGCGCGAGGCACACCAAAGACCGATTGCAGGTTGCCTGCAGCGGGGCGCCGGAACTCCTCGCCAATCGGAAGGTCTTCATCCGCGGCCGAGAGGCTGTCCTCGGCAAACGCCTCGAGCGTGTACCGAAACGCATCAGCACGTCGTCGCGACAGTAGGCGCGCCAGTCCCATGTTGTGCAGAGGAAGTCCTTTGTGGAACCTCTCCCCCGTCGGCTGGCGTTCGAGGAGCGCTGCGTAAAGATCGGCAAAGACCTGAAACGCGTTGTCCCACTCGCGTGATTCGAGGGCAGTGCCACCCACAAGGAGTGCGCGGTCCTGAGCATCCTCCAGGTCGGCGGGAAGCGGGGCCAAGAACCGCGGGGACGGAGTGTTACGCATCGTCACGGGGCTAATGTTGCCCCACAGCCTCGACGGGATTGCGAGTGATACGCTGTCCGCGCGCCTTGCGTACCGAGGCAATGGCCGATTTGAGGGTTATGCGCTCTCGGTGAGCACGAATCGGCCGAAATCGCGGGCGGGAGTAGCTCAGTTGGTAGAGCGGCAGCCTTCCAAGCTGCATGTCGCGGGTTCGAGACCCGTCTCCCGCTCCAACCCCTCTGCCTGACGCCGATACCCGCGGTGGGCCCTGGCCGCCCGACGCGTTGTGGCGCCCGCCGTTGGCGCCCGACACTCGGTGCGCGCCATCCTGAGCCAGGTCGGCCTCCGCAATAGGCGCTACTTGGTCGCCCCGCCAGAGTCGCCAGGAGCATCGAGCGTGGTGCCCGCGACTGGCTTGTCCGGCTGCTCCGGCTTCGCAGCGGGTGGGCTATCCAGGCGAACTGCGTTCTCGAGGTCGTTCGACGCCTTTCGGAACTCGCTCACCCCTTTGCCGATCGCCTTCCCGATGTCCGGCAGCTTCCCCGGGCCGAACAGGATGAGAAGGACCACGAGAATGAGGATGAGCTCGAACGGGCCGATGTTGAAGGGCATGGACGCAACCTCCTTTCCGGAGTTCGGTCGACACGCAATCGGCCAATCCACG
>CAYVLM010000325.1:0-2737 GCA_964452225.1 uncultured Steroidobacteraceae bacterium
TGGCGAAGGCCCGTCGCACCCGCGGGTCGTTGAATGGCGGCCGGGTCGTGTCGAAGCCCACGTACTGCACCGAGAGCGCGGCCGCCTGGTGCAGGGCCGGACCGAGATCGTGGTCGTAGGCGATCCAGGTCGCGTCGGACCCGGCTACGGCGGTCAGGTCGAGCTGCCCGTTGCTGTAGGCCGTCACGGGATCGCTGCTCACCGTCGTGATCCAGTCCACCTCGCTGATCGGCGGTGCCGCGCCGGCGTAGTCGGGATTGGCGCGCAGGATGAGGGTGCTGCCGTTCATCCCGGCAACCGTGTACGGCCCTGATCCAACGAAGTTGTTCACGGTCTGCCAGTCGCCGCCCGGCGCCGCGGTGCGCGGAACCACGAAGGTCTCCGGCGTGGCGGTGATTGCGGGGAAGTAGCCAGCTGGGTGCACCAGGGTGACCACCAGCGTCTGGGGATCGGGGGCCGTGATGCCCACGCCGTTCTCGCTGACCCGGCCGGCCAGCCGATCCGTTGCGCCGGCGATCACATCCAGGACGTCCGGGGCGGTCGCCTGCACGGCAGGATCCAGGAGCCGCAGCCATGACCGGCGCACGTCACTCGCATCCAGCGGCGACCCGTCCGAGAAGCGCAGACCGCGCCGCAGGTGGAACGTGTACGTGAGGCCGTCCGCCTACACGTCCCACGACGACGCGAGCGAGGGGTACGGTCTCCCCTGCTCGTCGAGGCGGGTCAGGCCGGCGTACAGCTGGAGCTGGAGCTGGACATCGCTCGCGTCGCTGATCCGGGCGGGATCCAGGCTGCCGATCTGGCCGCCGAGGTATCGCAGGGGCGTGTCCACGGCAGCGGCAGGCCGGAGGAGCGGCACAGCCACTCCTGCGAGCAGCAGGAGCGCGAGCAGGATCGCGAACGGTGCGAGAAGGCGCCTACCGACGGAGCCGGGCACGGCAGCACGAGGCGGAGGACGGGCGGCAGGATGCGGGCGCCAAAAAGGGCGCTGCGCTCAGGAGGCGGCGCACGGCCGGTAGTATACGGGCCCGTGCATGCCACCCATGAGCATCGGTTCCGGCCCCAGCCGCCGGGCAGCCTCACCCTCCGCCAGTTCGTGGAATCGCTGCGACGCTGGACGCCGGAGATGCGACAGATTGCGCAGATCGCCCTGACCCGCACCGAGGCCGAGCGCACGCGCTATCTCCAGCAGTTCCATGCCGGTCACCACGAACGGCGACCCGGGTCCCTTGACGGGTTCGTGCGCTGGGCCTACTCCGACCCGCGGCTCGACTACGTGCCCGCACTGCTCGCCGAGCTCGAGATGCCCGGTGCGGCACTGGACGGCGCGCTGGACCACGAGGCGGACGTGCTGGTCCGCATGCGCGGCGAGGGCAAGACTCCCGCCCAGCGCGTCGCCGATTACCTGGCTCTCCTGGGCGTCGAGGGTTCTGAGCGCGTGCGGGAGGGAATCCGCTCGCTCCTCCCCGCCGGCACGACGGAGGAGGAGGTCGTCGCGACCATCCGGCTCATGCGCCAGCACTGGCTGGACCTGTACGGCGACGATCCGTTCTTCGCCGAGGACTGACGTCGGTGAACGTCTCGATCGCGCTGGCTTTCGCCGCCGGGTTCCTCAGCTTCGCCTCGCCGTGCGTCCTGGCCCTGATCCCCGTCTACCTCGCCTTCCTGGGCGAGACGGCGTCCGTCCCGGCCGGCAGCCCCGGCAGCACCGGGCAGGCCGCCGCACCGGCGGAGATTCGTCCCGTCGTCGGCCAGGCGTTGCTCTTCGTCGCCGGCTTCTCCGCGGTCTTCGTCCTCCTGGGCACCCCGATCGGCATCCTCGGGCAGGGGCTCTTCCAGATTGGCGCCGTTCGCCAGGTCGCCGGGGTGGCCGTCATCGGCCTGGGCCTGCTCACCACCGGCATCTTCGGCCCCGTCCTCGACCGCCTGACGGTTTCGGGACCGGGCGCCGACGCCCTGCCTCCGGGGCGGGTTGCCCGGGCGCTCTCGCTTGGCGCCTTCGTGGCCATCGGCTGGACGCCATGCATCGGCACCGTGCTCGGCACCATCCTGGCCATGGGCGCCTCGTCAGGCCAGGCCGTGGTGGCGTTCCTGCTCCTCGTCAGCTACTCGGCGGGGCTGGCAGTGCCCTTCCTGCTGGCGGCCGTCGCCCTCCCGCGGATGCGGCCCCTGATCGGTGCCCTCCGCCGTCACCACGCGGCGGTCCGCGGCATCGCCGGGATCTTCATCGTCGGCATTGGCATCCTGATCTTCGCCAATGCCTTCTCGCGCATGGCCAGCCTCTTCACCATCCTCTAGTCTTTCAGACGCTTCTCAGCGGGCGACCCCATACTGCCGGGAACCCACCCGGACCGGGGTGGAAGCTGCCGCGCATTGCAGTGGCCAGGAGGGCACCATCACGTTCGAAGACCAGGAGCCAACGCCCCAGCGCGCCTCGCGCCGCTCGCCACGTCGCCCCCGGACATACGCGCCGCCGCCGAAGGCCGGCAGCCGCGCCTGGCCCATCGTGGCGGTGGTGTCGATGATGGTGGCTGTCGCGGGCTGGACGACGGTCGTGATGCTCTTGATCACCCGACCCTCGAGCAGCCCGGTCGCCGCCGCGAGCATTCCGGCGGCGGCCGCCAGCCAGGCGGACACAACAAGCCACGACGCACCCTCCCTCGAGGCGCTGCTGCCCACCTCCTGGAGCGGCACGACGCTGACCACCACGAGCTGGACCGGAGGCGCCATTCTGGGG
>CAYVLM010000326.1:0-2728 GCA_964452225.1 uncultured Steroidobacteraceae bacterium
CCGCGTGCTCGAGCACCCCCACCTCCACGACGCTGTCGTTGCGGGAGACGCCGATCTCGGTGGCGAAGCTGCGGATCCCGTCGGCCGGGAAGCCGCGCCGGCGGAGGCCACTGATGGTGGGCATCCGCGGGTCGTCCCAGCCCCGGACGTGGCCCTCGCTGACCAGGCGCAGCAGGATCCGCTTGGAGAGGACCGTGTAGGTCAGGTTGAGCCGGGCGAACTCGTACTGGCGCGGGCGCGACGGGACCGGCAGGTTCTCGATGAGCCAGTCGTAGAGCGGCCGATGGCCCTCGAACTCGAGCGTGCAGATCGAGTGCGTCACGCCCTCGATCGCGTCGGACTGGCCGTGGGCGAAGTCGTAGGTCGGGTAGATGCACCACTCGTCGCCGGTGCGCGGGTGCGCGGCATGCACGATCCGATACAGGACGGGATCCCGCAGGTTGATGTTCGGCGAGGCCATGTCGATCTTCGCCCGCAGCACCCGCTCCCCGTTCGCGAACTCGCCTGCCCGCATCCGCTCGAAGAGATCGAGGTTCTCCGCGACCGGCCGGTTCCGCCATCGGCTCTCGCGCCCCGGCTCGGTCAGGGTGCCGCGATGCTCGCGGATCTCGTCGGCCGACAGGTCGTCCACGTACGCCTTGCCGGCCCGGGTGAGCTCGACCGCCCACTCGTAGAGCTGGCCGAAGTAGTCCGACGCGTGGTGGAGGTGCTCGCCCCAGTCGAAGCCGAGCCAGCGCACGTCGGCCTCGATGGCGTCGAGGTAGGCCTGCTCCTCCTTGACCGGGTTGGTGTCGTCGAACCGGAGGTGGCAGCGGCCTCCGAACTCCTGCGCCACCCCGAAGTTGAGGCAGATGGACTTGGCATGGCCGATGTGGAGGTAGCCATTCGGCTCGGGCGGGAAGCGGGTGACGATCGTCGTGTGCCGGCCTTCCCGCACGTCGGCCGCCACGATGTCGCGGATGAAATCGCCCCGCTCGGGCGGCACTTCAGTCTCGATGCTCATCGTCGACGTCTTCCGAGGGTTCCGGGTCACGATCGGGCTGGTCGAAGGCTACGCACAGCATGCCGAAGTAGGTCGGCGCCTCGTAGCTGATCAGCTCGGCCGTCCAGGCATCGTCGGTGGCTCCTGACAGCATCAGCATCTGCCACAGGCTGTCGGGCTTGGCATCCTCGACGAGCGAGGGATCAAGCTCGAGCAGTGCGCGGAGACGGCCGTCCCGGACCGCCGCGACGATCCGCCCATCGAGCTCCTTGGCCCGTGCGCTGAAGCCGTACGGACCGTCCGGACGGTGGGTGTGCGCCTGGTCCGCGCTGGCGACCAGCCCGATCCGGATCCCGGACCGGCGCGCCGCCTCCGCGATCACCGCTCCCGCCGTGACGTGCTCGCCCAGCGGCCGGTCCCGCGCGGGTGCCACCACGACCACCGGTCGCGGACGCTCGCGCGGGCCACCCAGGTACCAGAGCGGGATGAGGGTTCCCCAGTCGAGCGGCATGACCGCCTCGGCCGGCACGTTGCCCCCGAAGCTCACGCCGACCGCCGGAATGCGCGCTTCCCCCAAGCCACGCAGGATCTCCTGCGCCAGGTCGAGCGCCACCGGCGCCTCGAGCGCGACCCCGGGCACCTCCTCGAGGGCGCCGGCCATGTGGCCCGCGACGACCACCGCGAAGTGCCCCTCGACATGGACGCCGTGCGGGGTGAGCACCACGAGCGCATCGGGTGCGGCCGCGTCGCAGCGTCGACCGAGCTCGCGCATGCCGCGCTGGGTCTCCGCGGCAAGGTCCTCCTCGTCGGAAGCGCATGCCTCGGGCACCGCCAGCCCGCCGTGAGGCGCGATGCAGGCGAAGACCAGGCCGGGCGGCGAAGACGGCGGGTGGGAAGAGACGGCGGCCATGGGGCACCACTCTACGCGAGGGAGGAACTGATCGGCTCCGGCCTGCGTCCCATCTGCGGACGTAGGATCCAGGTCTGGCTACGCTGGAGCCCGAACGCGCGAGGGACCGCTACCCGCCGTGATGGATGTCCCGTTCAGCCTGCGCCGGGCGGCCGTGGCCGCCTCGATCAGCGCTGTCCTCGTGCTGGTCGCCCTGACCTTCGCCGCCCGGTCGCTCCTGGCACCCACGTCGCTCCCCTCCTCCGCTGACACCCTGCCCCTGGCCAGGGCCAGTGTCGCGCCGTTCGGCACCCCGGACGAGATGCTCGGTCCGGAGGTCGCCACCGATCGGATGTTCGCGACCTTCGTGCTGGTGCCGGCCGGATCGTCCGTGGAGGAGACGGTCTGGACCTCTGCCGACGGATCGACCTGGACCAGGGCGACCCGGCCGGGCGCGCTGGGATCGCCCGGCTCCACGGTGCTCGACGCGGTGCCCGATGGCGCCGACGGCCTCGTTGCCGTGGGGTTCAGGCCGGCTGGCGGCACCGGATCAGAGGCCACCGCCTGGCGCTCTTCCGACGGTCGCACCTGGCGCGCGGCGACTCTCGAGGGAACGCCGGGCGAGGATCTGAGCATCGTCGCGGAGCACGAGGCAACCTTCGTGGCGGTGGCCGGCAAGCCGCGCGGCGTCCGCCTGTGGTTCTCGACCGATGGCGATCGATGGCAGCCCGTCTCCGGCGTGGACGCCGGCGCCGGCGCGCTCGACGTCTTCTCCTGGCAGGACGGGTTCGTGCTGGTGGCGTCGACCGGCGCCACCAGCCACCGGGTCTGGACCTCCACGGACGGGAAGACATGGT
>CAYVLM010000327.1:0-2726 GCA_964452225.1 uncultured Steroidobacteraceae bacterium
TGGTGCCCG
Source organism: uncultured Steroidobacteraceae bacterium (assembly GCA_964452225.1). Classification (GTDB taxonomy): domain Bacteria; phylum Chloroflexota; class Limnocylindria; order QHBO01; family QHBO01; genus CAVXEH01. The sequence continues at coordinate 10 of CAYVLM010000327.1, forward strand.
GGGCCACGCCCACCAGGGTCCGCGTGGCCTCGTCGTAGCGGAGCGCCGGGTCCGGCAGTGTGAGCCCCAGCTCCCGGATGCGTGGCACGTAGATTGTCAGGAACTCCTGGCGGAGTTGCTCGTTGCCCTTGGCCTTGATCTTCCAGATCAGGTCGCGGTCCTTCGCGGGATCGGTCGGCGGGCCGTGCATCTGCATCAGGGGGCCCCACCAGCGGTCCAGGGCGTCCTGGACCAGGGCCCGCTGGGCATCGGTCCCGTTCATCATGGTCAGGACCACGTCCCGGCCATGCATGATGTGGACCGACTCCTCCCAGCAGATCTTCTTCATGGTCCGCGCGTACGGCGCGTAGGAGGAATCGCGCAGCGCCTGCTGGGAGACGATGGCGGCCGCGTCCACGAGCCAGGCGATGATGCCGACATCGGCCCACGACTCGGTTGGGTAGTGGAAGACGTTGTGGAACTTGGTCTTGCCGTCAAGCAGGTCGGCGAGCATCTGCTCGCGGGGCTTCCCGAGGTCCTCGGCCACGCGGTAGAGCAGCTCGGCGTGCCCGACCTCGTCCTGGACCTTGCTGGTCAGCGCCAGCTTCCGTCGCAGGGTGGGGGCGCGGAGAATCCATTCGCGCTCGGGCAGGACGCCCATCAGCTCGGAGTTGGCGTGCATCTCCACGAACTTGAGCACGGCGGCGCGGTAGTCGTCCGGCATCGGGTCATCGGCCTCGACCTTGCCCCCGCCGGAGACGTGCGCATAGAAGGCCTGAGCGCGCTCGGTCTCGTCCATGGCCACCTCTGCCTGCTGCCCTCCTAGGGTACCCCAAGGCTGATGGCGGCGCCTCAGCGCGGCACGAGCTCCAGTGTCGTGGAGAGCACCTTCGAATCGACCATCGCCGGCGTGGACGGATCATCCGGATACTTCGCGAGGTAGCCGCGGCTGGCGGCCGAGATCCGGTCGTCGTCGGTGGCGACCTGGGCCGTGGCCGCAATATGGTGGCGGCCGATGTGCAGGGTCACCGATGAGCGAGCCAGCGCCTCCCGGTACCAACGCGCGGCGGTGCCCAAGTAGGACCGGATCAGGGCCCGCCCGCTCTCGTCCACCACGACCCAGATCACGGTGCGATGCGCGGTGACGCCGTCGGGCGCAACGGTCTCGATCTCGACCTCCTGCGCGGTCCGCAGGAGCTCGAGGGTCTCGGGCGGGAATCGGTCCGGCATGCTCGGTGGGGGTGGTCCTGGCCGCTCAGTCGTGCGGTGCCCGCTTCAGCGGGCGATGCCAGCGATCGTAGGCGCCGGTCGAGGGCTCGGACAGGGCGACCCGGCCGTCGCCGGATCTGGCAACCACGTCCATCGGGACGTAGAGGTCCACCGGCGGCAGGCTGGAGGTGCGCACCAGGAGGTAGTCCGCGAAGGTGGCGTCGACGCGGCCGAGCTGGCGCCCGTCGGCGCCGAAGACGCGCCAGCCGGCGGGAATCGCGGGAACCGGTCGAGCGTTCATCACCCCTACCCTAACCCATCGGCTCCGTTGGCTCCGCGGGAGCCGCCGCAGAGGGCGGAGGGGCGGGTGCCGGCGCCGCCACCGCCAGGGCCCGGTGGCTCAGCTCGAGGCGCAGCGGCACGGTCCCGTACGGCTCGCCGTCGAGGTGGGCGCGGGTCTCGCCGTCGCCCTCGAGGGTGACGGAGCGTGCGCGCTGGAACTCGACCGCGGGATGGGTGACATGCCCGCCGTGGTACATCCCGGGCAGCTGGCGGATCGTCTCGAGGCGGGAGATGTCGCCAACGATGCAGAGATCCATCCACCCGTCGTCGAGCGCGGCGGAGGGGCAGATCTGCATGCCTCCGCCGTAGTACATGCCGTTCGCGAAGGCGACGAAGAGCACGGTCCGCTCGAGCGTTCGCGGGCCGTCCGGCGTGTCGAGCACCAGCCGCAGGTGCTGGTTCCGGAAGCGCTGCAGCTCCCAGAGCGTCGAGACGAAGTACCCCACCCGTCCGCGCTGCCACCACGAGCGGTGGAGCATGGTGGCGGCCACCTGCGCGTCGAAGCCGACCCCGCCGGCGGCGGCGAAGTAGCGCACGCCGTCGTCCGGACCCTCCGGATGCGAGGCGACTCCCACGTCGATCCGGGTGACCTCCGCGCCCAGGGCTACGTGCAGCGCCTCCTCTCCTCGCCGCGGAAGGCCAAGGCTGCGAGCGAGGTCATTGCCATTGCCCCCGGCCAGGATGCCGAGGCTCGGCCCGTTGCCGCCGTCGATCAGGCCGTTGACGACCTCCTGGATCGTCCCGTCGCCGCCGACCGCCACCACCCGGTCGTGCCCGTCGGCTGCCGCACGGCGAGCGAGCTCCGTGGCATGGCCCGGCGCCTCGGTCTCGACCACCGTGGCGCGCGGCGCACCGCCGGAGAGATGGCGGCGCAGCCACGGCTCAAGGTGCAGCGCCCGGCCGTCGCCGGCGACCGGGTTGACGATGAAGAGGGGCGCGGTGGCGATTGGCACGCGGCAGATTGTGCACGCTCCGACCGGCTTCGCACAGCCCCGGTTGGGACGTTCGTACTCCCCTTCCCGGGTCGGATGTCCGCTAACGCGAGCCGCGTTTGTGCGTTGAACTCACTGAAACCCCGCCCTCCCGCCCGTCACAGGAGGATCCCGCGAACCCCATGCATCGATCTCGCACCATCATCGCCGCCCTGGCCGGTCTGGGAGTCCTGGTGGCCCTTACGCGGAAGGGCA
>CAYVLM010000328.1:0-2726 GCA_964452225.1 uncultured Steroidobacteraceae bacterium
GCTGCTCGGCGGTCCGCCGCCGGGCGGCCGCCCCAATCGGCTCCCGGCGGTCCTCGCCTGCGTGGCGCGCCCGGACAAGCCAGGCAAGCGGCAGCTCGGCTCCGAAGAGCAGCACCGCCACCGCCGCGAGGACGGGCGTTCGGGTCGTGAGCCCCATGAGCAGCAGGGCCGCCAGGAAGAAGGCGTGGATGGCGAGACGGGTGCTGAACGCGACCCCGAGCTCCAGCATCGCCAGCCGACGGCCGTTCGGTTCCGCGCGCCGGGGGCCCCAGACGCCGTACGCCGCCAGCCCGCAGAACGCGGCGAGCGACGCGCCGAAGATCGCCAGGCCGCCGCCCGGCGTGTTGTCGAGAGCCTGCTTGAGCACCACGAAGGGGGCGAAGGCGCCGAGCAGGATCGCGTAGGCGGGGATGGGGGCGGCCAGCTGCAGCCACTCGCGGCGGGGGTGCGCGGCCGCCGCGTCGCGCAGCCACCGGGTCGTGAGGCTGAACGCCAGGGTGACGAAGAGCCAGGCGTAGAAGTTGCCGGCCGGGACGCCGAACCAGCCCTGCTCCAGCGAGAGGTTTCGCCAGGTCCAGAGGCCCATCCGGATGGCGATGGCATCGAAGGCCAGGTCCAGGCTGATGGCCAGCACGGCGTCCACGAACGGCGCGTACCGGCGCCGCACGCCGAGCGCGTCGGTAATCCGCATGGCGCCGGCGATGATCAGCGCCCACGTCAGGCCGATGACGACCGGTGCCCGGTCGATGGTGAGGATGAAGTGCGAGGAGTACCGGTAGCTCTCGAAGATGAGCTGGTCGCCTTCCTCGAGCAGGATGCCGAAGACCGCGGCGGAGGCGAGCTCAAGGAACGGCAGCCGGCCGCGCCCGGCCGCGGAGAGCGCCGCCCACACGAAGAAGGCGGCCGCGCCGAGCTCCAGGCCCAGGTAGAGCGGATCGATGTGCATTCCCGCCGATGATACGGGCAACGCGACGCCCGGGCTCCGGAGCCATCTGCGCCACCCGGTGCCTGGTCAGGTGCTGTCGTCGCGCGCGTTGGACGACCCCATCCGCCGAGCCGCGCGGCCGCCGGGTGCCTCGAGGGCGACCCGGCTTGCCGCGCACCCACGACGCTACGGCGGAAGGGCCGCGGCCCGCGTCCCGGACACCACGCACCGGCCAGGCCCATGGGTCCGGGTGGGTGGCGCCATACACGCAGATGTCCCTGCGTCGCTCCCTATCGGCCGGCGCGCCGGATGCGCCGCTCCGTCGCCCGGGCGACGGCGGAGCATAAGGAACCTCCAGTGCGATGGGCGACCTCGGCAGGCTGGGCGTTCCGGCCGGGATCTCGGCTTGGGGCCGAGGCTAGGCGCGGACCGCGCACAGCGGCTTCCGGGGCAGCACGCAATCGCAGGTGCGTATCGGAGCGCGTGGTCCTTCCGGGTGGCGCTCTACACGCAGGTGTCACGGCGTCACCGTGGACGGGCACGGGTTCGCCCTCGCCCTCGAGATCCACGCCATCCCATCGTGCCCGCCGGTGGAAGGCTGAACGGCCGAGGTGAGGGTGCGTGCGACGGCCCTAGAATGGCTCCATGAGCACGCAGGTCGTGGCGCCGGCGGTTCCGATCTACCTTGCCGGCGAATTCGTCCAGGCCGGCTCACCGCTGGAGGTGCGGAACCCCGCCAGCGGGGAACTGGTCGCCACAACCTTCCAGGCGGGTCCCGCGGAGCTCGACCGGGCCACCGCCGCCGCGGTCGAGGCCTTCGCCACGACCCGCCGACTGGCCAGCTTCGAGCGGCGCGATGCCCTGGCCCACATCGGCGCCCGCATCGAGGAGGATGCCGGGGAGCTCGCGGAGCTCCTGACCCGTGAGTCGGGCAAGCCCATCAAGGAGGCGCGCGGCGAGGTCGCCCGTGCGGCGCTCACCTTCCGCACCGCGGCGGAGGAGGCGCTGCGGATCAACGGGGAGTGGATGCCGCTCGACTGGAATGCCGCCAACCGCGGGCGCTCGGGGATGTGGCGCCGCTACCCGGTCGGCCCGGTGGCCGGGATCAGCCCCTTCAACTTCCCGATGAATCTCGCCGCCCACAAGGTCGCGCCGGCCATCGCTGCCGGCTGCAGCGTGGTCCTCAAGCCGCCGTCCAAGGACCCGCTCGTCATGCTGCGCGTGGCGCAGTACATCGACGAGACGGCGCTTCCCAAGGGCGCGGTAAGCATCCTGCCCATGGATCGCCCGACGGGGGACGCGATGGTGCGCGACGACCGCTTCAAGCTGCTCTCTTTCACGGGATCCCCATCGGTCGGATGGAAGATGAAGGCCGATGCCGGCCGGAAGAAGGTCGTGCTGGAGCTCGGCGGCAATGCCGGCGCCATCGTGGACGAGACGGCGGACCTCGACTGGGCGGTGAGCCGCCTGGTGTTCGGCTCCTTCGCGTATGCCGGGCAGGTCTGCATCAGCGTGCAGCGCATCTACGTGGTGGAGTCCATCTTCGACGAGTTCCAGCGCCGCTTCGTGGAGAAGGTGGCCACCCTGCAGCTCGGCGATCCGCTCGATCCGGGCACCGACCTTGGGCCGATGGTCGACATCGGCGCCGTCACCCGCACCCACCAGTGGGTGACCGAGGCCATCGAGCAGGGCGCCCGCAGGCTCGCCGGGGGAGAGCCGGACGGACTCTTCTACCCGCCGACCGTGCTGGTCGACGCGCCCAAGGGCTGCCGAGTCTGCGGCGAGGAGGTCTTCGCCCCGG
>CAYVLM010000329.1:0-2700 GCA_964452225.1 uncultured Steroidobacteraceae bacterium
GGTCCCGATGGTGGCCTCCCGGGCGGCCTCCTCGCCGATGAGGGCGGCGATCCGCTCGCGCATCTCGTTGGCGGCCTTGTTGGTGAAGGTGACCGCCACGATCTGCCACGGCTTGAACCCGGCCGCGATCAGGTAGGCGACCCGGTGGGCCAGCACCCGGGTCTTCCCGCTGCCGGCTCCGGCCAGGATCAGGAGCGGCCCCTTGATGTGCTCGACCGCCTCCCGCTGCGGCGGGTTGAGGCGCGAGAGGATCTGCTGCATCCGCTCGGCCCGCGCGGCGGCACCGGTCGGCGCGCGCTGCGAGCTGCGTGGTTCCGCCACGGGCGGCGCGGGCGGGGTGGTGGGCTGGCGCTTGGTGGGCATCGGCCAGCCGATTCTACCGGTCTCCGGGCCGAGCGCCGGGTCGCGTCAGGTCGCTGCCAGGTCGGCCGCTCGCGCCAGCAGCTCGATCGCCTCCGGCGTGCGACATTGGGCGGCATCTCCCTCACGAGTTCGTTGCGGACGGCACCACTGAGGGTACTTGACCCCCTGCCGCGGCCGCCACCCGGACCGCTCGAGGTCGGCATCCCCCTCGCGGCATGTCAGGCGGGGCCCATATCCCGACACGTCCTGACAGCAATGGGCGCTAGGATGGCGCCGTGCGCTCGAGCCGCCTCCTCTCCATCCTGCTGCTCCTCCAGACGCGCGGCAGGATGACTGCGCGCGAGCTCGCCGCGGAGCTCGAGGTCTCCATCCGCACCATCTACCGCGACGTCGACTCCCTTTCCGAGGCGGGCGTGCCCCTGTACGGGGATCGCGGGCCGACCGGCGGCTACCAGCTGCTCGATGGGTACCGCACCCGCCTCACCGGACTGACCATGGACGAGGCCGGCACCATCTTCCTGGCCGGCATGCCCGGCCCGGCGGCCGACCTGGGGCTGGGCACCGTCCTGGCGACCGCGCAGCTCAAGCTGCTCGCGGCACTCCCCACCGAGCTCCGCGCACGGGCGGGGCGGATCCGCGAGCGCTTCCACCTTGACGCGCCCGGCTGGTTCCGGAGCACCGATCCGACGCCGCACCTCGCGACGGTTGCCCAGGCGGTCTGGAACCAGCGCCGCCTGCGGATCCGGTACGGGCGCCCGTCCGGCGACCGGGAGCGGGTGATGGACCCGCTCGGCGTGGTGCTGAAGAGCGGCGTCTGGTACCTGGTCGCCCTGCGCGGCGGTGAGCCCCGCACCTACCGCGTCTCGCGCATCGAGGACGCGGAGGCGCTCGACGAGCGCTTCGAGCGACCGCCGGACTTCGACCTTGCCGCCTACTGGGCCGCGTCCACGGCCGCGTACGAGCGCGACGTCCCCAGGATGGAGGCGGTCGTCCGCGTCGATCCTGCTCAGCTCGGTCTGCTCGACACGCTCGTCGGCGGGACGACGCTGCACCAGGCCGAGCAGCTCCCCGACGGTGGCGACCCGGAGGGCTGGATGCGCCTCCGCCTCGAGATCGACTGGCCGGAGGACGCCGCCGCGCGCCTGGTGGGCATGGGCGGTGCGCTGGAGGTGGTCGAGCCAGCCGAGCTGCGGGACCGGGTCGCGGACCTGGCGCGCGGCTCGCTGGCCCGGCATGTCGGTCCGCTCCCCGGCTGACCCGGCGCTCAGCGTCCGCGCGCCCGGCTCTCCCTTGGTGGTGTCGCGACGACGGAGCGGTCGCGGCGAGCGGACATCAGGCTCCTCAACCGAGCGAGGCGACGGATCTCCCGCTCGCGATCGTCGGCCACGGCACGGAAATACTCGATGGACTGCATTGGTTCGACTGGTCCTCGCTCTGTCGGCTACGCCGACAGGCTACCGGTCGAACCTGCCACATTGCGTCAGCTTCTCGTCAACTCGCTGCAGCGCCAGGCGACTACCAGGCGATCTCCTCCACCGGCTGGCGGAGGAGCGTGCGCGTCTTCTCCGGCGGGGCCGATGGCTGGCTCAGGTAGATCTCGTGGTGGCATCCGCGGGCCCGAAGGCCGGCGTCCGCCATGGCCTGGCACAGTCGGGCCTCGGTCGGATACTCGGCGTCGTACGGACCAACGTGCATGATCTGCGCCGCCTCACCCTCCAACCATCCCCGGCAGCGCATGCGGTCGAGCTGCTCCCCGCTCGCGCTGCCGCGATGCCGGACTTCGTCAACCGCCGCGTCGACCTCCTCCTCGGTCGCCTCGTCAGGCACCGCGATCATGAGGCGCCAGCTCATCGGCAGCGGCGCCGATGGCGAGGTTTCGGCGAACCGCTCGAGCTCGATCGGTCCGGGCTCCCCCACCCAGTACAGGCCCTCGATCATGCCCACCCGAGCGACCACGCCACGGCGCTTGAGCGCGAAGTGCAGCGCATAGGCGACGGGGTAGAGGGAGCCGATGGCAGCCTGGAACTGGTCCGAACCGGGTCGGGCGTCCCCTTCGACCATGAAGTAGCGACGGTACGGGACGTACACGAAACGTGCCCGGTCGGTCCGACAGTTCAGCAGGTCGTCCCAGTCGGCGGGATGCTCGAACTCGACCTCGGGCGGAGGGGCGACGGTCATGGCGGCGTCCTCGTGCGGCGTTCAGGCTCCAGCATCTGTCGGGCGCGCGTGGGCGCCAGTGCCAGTCGGACCCATTCCGTGCGCCACCCGCCCCGGGCTCGGGCTACCACCCGGCGTCGGCTGCGGGCCAGTGGAGGGCGTCGAGCCGGCAGCGGGTGA
>CAYVLM010000330.1:0-2681 GCA_964452225.1 uncultured Steroidobacteraceae bacterium
AGTCGTTCGTGAACTTCTCGCTCGTCGCGTACAGGATCCGCTTGCGCGGGAACTTGGAGGCCACCGCGTTCCCGATGGCGTGCATGAGGTGGGTCTTGCCGAGGCCCACCCCGCCGTAGAGGAAGAGCGGGTTGTAGGCGTGGCCGGGTCGCTCGGCGACCGAGAGCGCGGCCGCGTGGGCCAGGCGGTTGGCGGATCCGACGATGAAATTGCTGAACGCGTAGCGGCCGTTGAGGTTGACCGTGTTGCCGCCCGCCGACAGCGGCGGCAGCGGCAGCGACTCGTCGCTGGTCTGCGCCGGGACCGGGCCGGGAGCCTCGGCGACGACGAACTCGATCTGGACGGATCCGCCGACGACGCGGGTCAGGGTCTGGCTGATCAGCGGACGGTAGCGATTGTCGAGCCAGTCACGGGCGAAGCCATTGGGTGCGGCGATGCGAAAGCGGTTCTCGTCGATCTCGATCAGGGTGGTGTCCTTGAGCCAGGTCTCGAAATTCGCCGGTGAGAGGCTGACCTGAAGCTCGCCAAGGACGGCGCGCCACACCTGCTTCGCATCCACAATCGACGTCTCCAGTCCGACAAAGCACCGCGGAGAGGGGGTTCGGATCGTACTCCTCGCAGGGTGCGCGACGTGCGGGCTGGGCGCATTCCTCACGGGGTCGCGGTAGTGTAGCAGCCACCTTTCTCTCCAGACAACGGCCATTCGAAATCAGGCCGCGGACCGTGCCCGCTCACGTTTGACGGCTCCCATGGGCGCCGGTATCATCCGGCGCGAAGCGAACCCGGGCCCTGGAGTCCAATGCGTCAGGCTGGCGACCCGCCAGCCGTTCGTGTGTTTATGAGGCCCGGAATCGCGGACGGTTACCGTCACCATCGCACGGGAAGCGCACGCGAACCATGAAGCAGACCTATCAGCCCAAGAAGCGCGCACGGAAGCGAGAGCATGGCTTCCGCGCCCGCATGGCTTCCAAGGGCGGTCGCCGCGTGCTCGCCCGGCGTCGAGCAAAGGGGCGCACCAGGCTGTCCGCGTGACGCGAAGGAGCCACGAGTGCCGGCCTTCCCGATGCTGCGGCGCAAGGCGGACTTCGAGGCTCTGGCGCGTGACGGGTCGGCGCGATCCACGTCGCTCCTGGTGCTGCGGGCGGCGCGCACCGGGAGAGCGGTCACGAGGATCGGGTTCAGCACCCCTCGGTCGCTCGGGGGAGCGGTGGAGCGGAACCGGGTTCGGCGCCGGCTGCGCGAGCTCGTACGCGAGCGCTACGGCCAACTGGAGACTGGCTGGGACCTGCTGGTGATTGCGCGGCCCGCGGCCGCACAGGCGACCTACGCGGAGCTCCGCGAGGCGCTCGCCAACGTGCTCCGGCGATCGGAGATCGGAATCGGGACGTGAGAGTCATCGGGCTGGGGATGATCAGGGCGTACCAGCGCTTGACCGCCTGGATGCCGCCCAGCTGCCGCTACACGCCGTCCTGTTCGGTCTACACCTACCAGGCGATCGAGAAGTACGGGCTCCTGCGCGGGTCGTGGATGGGCGTCAAGCGGATAGCCCGATGCCATCCCCTCCACCCGGGCGGGTACGACCCGGTGCGCTAGGACGAGCCAGGTCATGGTGACGCCCGCCCTTGCCGCCGGGTTCCTCGGGATCCAGCATTTCATGCCCCCGTGGGACGTCTTCTACCTGCCCCTCTTCAACCTGCTCATTGCCTGCTACCAGCTCCTCTTCAACGACTTCGCCCTGGCGATCATCGTCTTCACCATCGTCATCCGGACCGTCCTCGCGCCGCTCTTCGTCCAGCAGATCCGCTCCCAGAAGGAGATGCAGCGGATGCAGCCGCTGGTTCGCGAGATCCAGCGCAAGCACAAGGGCAACCGCACCAAGATCACCGAAGAGACGATGGCGCTGTACAAGGAGCACGGCGTCAACCAGTTCGGCGGCTGCCTGCCGCTCGTCCTCCAGCTCCCGATCCTGTACGCCCTCTACCAGGCGCTGATCCGGGCCTCGAACGTCGTCACCATCAGCGCCGACCAGGTCAAGAGCGCGGACTTCACGGCCCTCCAGCAGGCGCTGCCGGGGATCAAGCAGATCGGGACCCAGGGGACCAACGTCCTCTTCCAGGCTCCCCTGAACGGTCCCTGCAACCTGCCCCAGTTCGACAGCGGCTCGTTCACCCACTTCCTGCCGATGAACTGCCAGCTGATCGACCCGCTGCACCTGGGCGCACAGATCAGCACCAGGGTGCCCTGGCTCCTGAACCTCGACCTCGGCCAGCCGGACCACACCTTCGCCTGGATACTTCCCGGCATCGGCTTCGCGGTCTCCGCCATCGCGGTGGTTGCCGCCATCCTTCAGTTCGTACAGGTCAAGATGGCCTCGCCGCCGCGCAACCCGGACGACCCGACCAGCGGCGCCCAGAGCACCATGACCTACCTGTTCCCCCTGCTCACGATCGTGTGGGGCGGTATCTTCCAGAGCGGCCTGCTCCTCTACTGGGTCGTCTACACCGCCTACCTCGTGGGCCAGCAGTACTTCATCATGGGCTGGGGAAACCTCTTCCCGATCCTTGGCTGGTCGCCGGCGTTTGCGCACGGCGGCCCGTCGAACGCCATCGGCCCACCCGGACAGCGCGAGCAGATGGCCAACGCCGGCAACACGCCGCACGTCGCCAAGGCGCCCTGGTACT
>CAYVLM010000331.1:0-2681 GCA_964452225.1 uncultured Steroidobacteraceae bacterium
ATCCTGGAAGACCAGGCCGATGCTCGAGCGCACGCCGGACGGGTCGTGGCTGACGTCGATGCCGGCCACCGCCGCCGTGCCGCTGGTGGCCTTCAGCAGGGTGCAGAGGATGTTGATGGTGGTGGTCTTCCCGGCGCCGTTAGGCCCCAGGAAGCCGAAGATCTCGCCGGGTCGCACCTCCAGGTCGATGCCGCGGACCGCCTCGACCGGGCCGAAGTGCTTGGTCAGGCCGGCGACGGAGATCACCGCGTCCTCGGCTGGCATGTTGGCCGGTGTCCCGGCCTTCGTCCCGGCCGGCGTCCCGGCCGGCGTCGAGACGCCCGTCGGCGCGATCACGCCGCACCCCCTTCGGAGGCCTCAGGCGCATCACCACCGGCGTCCACGCCCGGCGCGGTCGGCTCCAGGGCGTCATCTGCCAGGAGGCGGTAGAGCTGCCTGCGGCTGTCGGCCAGGATCTGCCGGGCCTTCTCCTGGGCGTCCGCCGATCCCTCGCGGCTCACCTGCATGGCCGCACGGGCCAGCTGCAGGGCCTGGCGGCGAAGGTCGGTGGCCGACCCGCGGCCCGCCTCGCCGAACCAGGGATGCCGGGTGAACGGGCTCTCCTGGGCCTCGGTGCGGCCGGCATCGGTCAGGGTGTAGACCTTGCGGCCCTCCTGCTCCTGCCCCCGCACGAGACCCTCGTCCTCGAGCTGCTGCAGGGTCGGATAGACCGATCCAGCGCTCGGGCGCCATCGGCCGCCGGTGCGGGCTTCGAGCTCAGTGATGACCTGGTAGCCGTGCATCGGCTCATCCAGGAGGAGGGCCAGGATCGCGGCGCGCACGCCGCGGCGGACCATGGCCCGGCGCATGCGGCGCGGGTCGAAGAACTCCCGCAGCCGCGGCCCGAGCTCGGGGTCGTGTGCATGATCGGGGTGCCGGGACCGCCGGCCGCGGCCCTCGTGGTTCGTGGTTCCTACCATTGTCGTTCTCTCATTGTCCCTTCAGGGTCTTCGCGCTACATCGCGCAGCGTCACGATATATCGCGATAGAGCGCGTGTCAATGGGGCTGGGGACGCCCGCCGCCTCATCGCTACCACCAGCAGTGGTGCCGGCGTGGCGGAAGGGTCGCTTGGCCTCGGATCTACCACCAGCACTGGTGCCGGCGTGGCGGAGCATGGCTTCTGCCGCAGGGCTACCACCAGCAGTGGTAACCGTGCCGCGGCCGGCGTGGCGGAGGGCGTCGTCTGCCTCATCGCTACCACCAGCAGTGGTAACCGTGGCGTGGCGGGCGGGCGGAGGGCGCGCGAGGTCGGGCGGGGATCCGGGCGTCAGCGGGCGGTGGCGAGATCGTTGAGCACGGCGTTCATGGCATGCCGCCACTCCTCGAGCCAGCCGAGCACCGAGCTTGCAACCTGGGGCCAGGTGTCCGAGCCCATCACCAGCCCGAAATGGCTCGCGGACGGGATGTACTCGAACGTGGCCCCTAGCAGGTCCGCGGTGACACGCCCCTCCGACGGATGGATCACGTCATCCAGGCCCGCGGCGATCACCAGGGTCGGGACGGAGATCGCGTCGGTATCCACTTCCACGCCGATCATCCGCTCGCGCCGGGCTCTCCCCGACTCGCGGGCGCCGGCCAGCATCTCCTGCATCTTCGACAACTCGTCATCGGTCATGTCCGGCAGCCAGGTCCGCAGCCGATCGGTCGGGGCGATCCAGCCCCACCAGCTGGCGTCATACACGTCCGGGACGGTCTGCAGCTCATGGCTGTCCGCACGCCGCGGCAGGGCCCCCGCCGGCGGCGATGGAGCGAGGAGGACGAGGCCAAGCAGCCGATGCCGCTCCGCGTACAGGAGCGCAGCCAGCGCCCCGGTCCCCCAGGCGATCACGACCGGCGGCCGCCCGAGGTGACGGACTGCCACGCCGATGTCGTCCGCGTAGTCACGCATCGTCGTCTCGGCCAGGTCGGTCAGATCGGACGTGTAATGCCCGCGCAGGTTCATGGCGTGGGCCTCCCAGCCGCGCTCCGCGAAGTAGGCCGCGAAGCTCGACCACAGCCAGGAGCCGGTCAGGGCGCCGTGGACGAGAAGCAGCGGGGGCTTCCGCGAACGGCGTTCGGGCTGGTGGGTCTCGACGTAGATGCCCTCCGGCTCGATGAAGACCTCGTCGCGCTTGATGGCCTGCACCATGCGGCGTTACTCATCCTCCAGCGACCAGAAGCCCATGCCGGTCAGCAGCTTGGGATAGAAGTAGGTCGACTTCTCCGGCATCACGTCGCCGGCGAGCGCCACGGCCGCGAGCTGCTCCAGGGTCGTGGGTCGGACCAGGAACGCGGCCTGGACGGCACCGGAGCGAACCCTGGCCAGCGCGTCGTCGGGATCCTTAGTGTAGAGGATGCGCTCGCCGGCATCGGTGGCGGGGTCCAGGCCGAGCCGGTCACCCAGGATCGCCGCCTGCAGCGCGGCGGTGTCGAGGCGGCGGACGGCCGTGCTTCCGCCCTCGCGGCGCATCCGGGCCTCGAGGGCGTCGGAATCGGCCACCAGCAGAAATCCCTCGTCGCCGGGGAGGAGCATCCCGAAGACCGCGGTCCCGTCGACATCGGTCCGCTCCAGGCGTCCGGGCAGGTCGGACGGCGCCACCGGCAGTGCGGTGAAGAGCGGGTCGGGGCCGGCGGCCAGGGCGCGCAGCGGACCGGCGTCCAC